>DYDT01000001.1 GCA_020404485.1 Rickettsia endosymbiont of Diachasma alloeum
CAAAAAATGGTCTATGCCTATCCCCAATTGGAATGAAGCTATGGCTCATTTTATGATCAAATTTGATGGTAGAATTTAATGGTTCACGAAATTTACACAATTGATGAGACAGAGCCTAGATATTAGGAAGCATTTACATCTTTCTCAAGTAGATTTTGCAGCTTTAATGCATATTAATGTTAGAACATTGCAAGAATGGGAACAAGGAAGACGCAGACCTAGAGGTCCTGCGATATCTTTACTTCAAATAGCTTCCAAACATCCTGAAATTTTTATTGATTCTAAATTATAACCTCACCAAAACCTAACTAACTTAAATTCAGGATCTAATATAAAGATAGATAAAATTACTATTATCTTTTTCAACAAACCTTTTTTCTTGAACGTATTTATAATATATTTAGACATGTATATTCAAACGTATGAGGACATAATGAAAAAAAATCCAAAAATCTCATTAATAGGAAGCGGTAATATAGGTGGAACGCTTGCTCATTTAATCAGTCTTAAAAATTTAGGTGATATAGTATTATTTGATGTGGCTGAAGGAATTCCACAAGGCAAAGCTCTAGATATAATGCAAGCAAATACCTTAGCAGGTTCTGATATCAAAATTAAAGGCACAAATGACTATAAAGATATTGAAGGGTCAGACGCAATAATTATTACTGCCGGTTTGCCTAGAAAACCTGGCATGAGTAGAGATGATTTAATTAGCGTCAATACCGGTATTATGAAAAGCGTTGCAGAAAATGTTAAAAAATATGCTCCTAATGCTTTTGTAATAGTAATTACTAATCCGTTGGATGTCATGGTTTACGTGATGTTGAAAGAAAGCGGCTTGCCACATAATAAAGTCATTGGTATGGCTGGCGTACTTGATTCCTCAAGATTTAATCTTTTTCTTGCTGAGGAGTTTAAAGTGTCAACTAATAGCGTTAGCAGTATAGTTCTTGGCGGTCATGGTGATGCTATGGTACCGCTTGCTAGATATTCTACTGTCCAAGGTGTGCCTATACCTGATCTAATAAAAATGGGGTTATCAACCAACGAGCGTATCGAAAAAATAATTGATCGCACTAGAAATGGCGGTGGCGAAATCGTGGCATTACTTAAAACAGGATCAGCTTATTATGCCCCTGCTGCTTCTGCTGTAGAAATGCTTGAATCTTATTTACAAGATAAACGACAAATTCTAACCTGTGCTGCTTACTTGCAAGGTGAATATGGCGTAAAAAATTTATATGCTGGTGTACCGATTATTATAGGCAAAGACGGCGTAGAGAAAGTAATCGAGCTACAACTAACTGCTGATGAGCAAGCTTTATTTGATAAGTCAGTAGACGGAGTTAGAAAGTTGATTGAAGAGGTGAAGTAATTTAATTCTTAATTTAAACAATTAGTTAAATGTTTTTAATATTTATTATGGGAAAAATATAAAAAAATTAAATTTTATCTGCTTTTCGCCTATATTGTTAGCAACGGAAGTAAAATGATACAGAGCAACGGATAAAAATTGATACAGTATTAATAGTGTATCCTCCTGGTAAGGAGGTAAAAAAGAATGTTAATACTGGAGCAAATAATGGAA
>DYDT01000002.1 GCA_020404485.1 Rickettsia endosymbiont of Diachasma alloeum
ATAGTCATCCTATAAAATAAGTCCTCTTTACTTATTTTATACAGAGCGACTATGACTATTTCAAACTAAAGTTTCTCCACCTGAAGGTGGAGGTTTGAACCATCAGCTGGATAATCAAACAAGCACTAAGTCAGCAGTTCTAGAATCATTTATTGGTCAATTTTATCAAACAAGAAAACCAGCTAAAGAAATAATAATTAACGTGCCAATACAAAATTCTGAAACAATTATTAGTTTTCTTAAAAAACTATATAATATAAAAACTAAATTTGTAATTCCAAAAAGAGGAAGTAAAGCCCAGATATTAAGGGATTTACTTACTACCGAATGAAGAAACAATTTTGTTAATTAAAGATTCGATATTAATAGCCGATTGAGTATATTTTATTTCCTCATTAGGCGTTAAATCATCATTATCATTTCCTGGTACGATTGCAATATATTTACCTCCGAGTAGACCACTAGTAACTACTTGAGCTTTTGAGTCTTTAGGTATTTTAATATTCTCATTGACATTTAAATATACAGTAGCAAAATAGCTGGTTGGATCTAAAAAAATCTTTTTAACATTACCGATTTTTATACCTGAAATCATCACATCACTTCCGACTGATATCCCTTCAGCACTTTGAAAGCTGGCAGTGAGCTGATAGCCTTTTGCGTTAGTCATAGAACTGCCAGTTTTATAAGCAAAAATTAAGAATAGGAAAGCAATAATTAATACTGCAAAACCGATAATTGTTTCAATAATATTTTGTTTCATTGTTTTTTATACTAAATAGT
Organism: Rickettsia endosymbiont of Diachasma alloeum; assembly: GCA_020404485.1. Taxonomy (GTDB): domain Bacteria; phylum Pseudomonadota; class Alphaproteobacteria; order Rickettsiales; family Rickettsiaceae; genus Rickettsia. Next base: position 784 of record DYDT01000002.1, read on the forward strand.
TAATTTATGGTTGCCATCTGCTATATCTAGCATTTGACGATTTAGATGATTTTTGGCTTATTTTATTATTTTCTTGCCAAGAAAAAAGCTTAATATTTCTTGGTACCTCATTTACTAAATGATGCAGCCATGCATGCCAACTGGGTGAAATTTTTGTTGGTTCGTTAGCATTTTTATAAATAACAAATCTTTTAGGACGCCCTAAATAGTCAAGCTTCTTACTTTCATAATATTGATTTAGTAACTCATCTTCTCCTACTTTTTTATGAAAAAAAGTAATAAAAAACTTATTTATCCACGACATTTTAAAATTTCTATAGCAGTTTGTCTTCCTTGTACTGCAAGTTTATCAGCAGCAATATTACCGCTATTACTTGCATGTCCTTTTACCCACTTCCAAATGATAGTATGTTTGCTTAATTCTTCGTACAAATTTTGCCATAAATCAGCATTTTTAACGGGTTCATTGTTGCTTTTACACCAGTTATTTTTTATCCAATTATGAATCCAAACAGTAATACCTTGCTGCAAATACTTACTATCAGTATAGATTTCCACATGACAAGGTTTTTTTAGAATTTTTAGTGCTTCAAGAGCTGCTGTAATTTCCATACGGTTATTAGTAGTCTCAAGCTCATGTCCAAATATTTCCTTATTAAGCTTATTAAATTGAAGTAACGCTCCCCACCCTCCTGGACCTGGATTGCCAGAACAGGCACCATCAGTATATATAACTACTTTCGATATATTTTCTTTCAATATTTTAACTAGGTTTAATAGGTTTAGACTTGGGAGAGTTACGGAATTTATCTAGCATAATAACATTTTTTGACAATAAAGCTTTATCAATTTTATCATTATTTTCTTCTTTCAGAATTTGCTTTTCTATTTTCAATATTTCAGCTGTACTATTATTTTGTATATTTAATTGCTGATTAAAAGTAAAACTATAGCTATTGCTTGAATCAACAAAACTAATAAGGGCATCAAATGGTATATAGATTGTTTCCTTAATACCGCTAAAACTCAACATTACAGAAAATCCGGTATCTTTTACTATTATATTCTCAAATTGATTCTGAAGTACTATTGTTATTTCTTTCGGATATGCTTGTCTAACTTTTAAAGGCAAAATGACAGCTGGATGATCGGTCTTATATGATATATATATCAATTGATCCCAATATAAATTTTCATGCTTAATCCTTGCCAAAACCTTTTTTATAAATTCCAGCATAGATTCATTTAAAAATGTCTTATATTCGATATTCATATTAATAAAAAGTAGATAAAAAATAGACGAAGCTCAACCACTAGCGGCTGAGAGCCGGTAGGTTGATGGTAGGCACTGGAAGTGCCTTAGAATTTAAGCTAAAGCTTATTCCAATCTAATGTTAGAAATAGCAGTTGGTTTATGAGCTTCTGTATGGTTATTTATATACTCA
>DYDT01000003.1 GCA_020404485.1 Rickettsia endosymbiont of Diachasma alloeum
AGATACATTGGTTACTATTTTGTATAATATTTCTACCCAATCAGCACGTTGGATAAGGCTTTTGCACTCAATATTTTGCCATCCGGAGATAACAAAATGAAAAATTGTCATGTAGTGAGCAGAATACCCCATATCATAATCAAAATATTTTTTGCCAAGCAGTAGAACAAAATGAAATAGAATTAGTGAAAAATATATTGGAAATAAATTCTAATTTAATAAATGTAACTACTGAGCCAAGTAACCATAATATTTTGCATATTGCCGTTTTAGGTATAGCAAGTGGTGAAATGGTAGAAATATTATTGCAAAATAAACCTAATTTAATAATAGCAAAAGACAAAAAAAATCTTACTCCTTCTATGCTCAAAAAAGAATGTGAAGAAAAATGTGACCTTGTAGATAAAAACGTTGAGGCAGTATTAGAAAACTATGAAAAAATGTTTACACAACCGGAATTTACTCCTGAAGATTTTTCTTCCGAAGAAATAATAGACTATTTTATATATGAGAAACTAAACGAATATAGTTAGATAATATTATTTATATAAACTCTAAAATTGGGAGAAAAAATGACAACAAAACAGCTCAATAAAAAAGAAGAAAATACAACGATACCAAAACTACCTCTTACAAATATTAATAAATCTTATGCTGATCCATTCCCATCGCCTGGTTCAGATAATGATATGGAAGAGGAGGTTTGTCAAAAAGAAATTGCTTTAGCAAAGCTTGAAAAGTTAATAAAAAAAATAATAAAAATAAATTAAAAGAATTTTTATTTGATTCAAAAAATAAATATATATTGCATGATGCAGTAGAAGAGAATAAGCAGAAATTAGTAGATAAAATATTAGAGTTAGCTCCGCATTGGATAGATCGTCTATCTCCTACAGGTTACACTATATTACATACTGCACTTGGAGGAAAAGCTAAATTAGTGATGATAAAAACATTATTAGAGGCTATGCCTAAATTAATACATGAGTTAAATAAAGAAGGTCTAACTCCAATTAAGTTCGCAGAAAAGCATAGTTTTGGAGGTGCAAAATCAGAAGAGGAAATTAATGAAATGAGGAAGTTATTGGAAGACTATGAAAAAAAGAATATTGAAGTAGAAGCCTTTACACATGAAGAGATGGAAGAAATAGGATATTACATGTATGAACATCTTGATATCACAACACTTGGTTAAATTAGAAAGGATAAGATTTTGAATAGTCTTATCCTTTTTTACTAATTATAACTTAGTGACTGGTATAATTTTTGTTACCATGTTCCCATCTGCACCCATGATCTCAACATTATGCCATTTTGTTTGAGGATGGTAATAATCATTATTAGTTATCTTCTGTGAGGAGAATTTTTGTGATAATTCTATCAATTTTTTCTCATATAACTCAAAAGATTTTTTTAAATCTTGGTTAGTTATGTTGTTTGTAGCTATTTTTCTAACATTGTCCATTTTTGCTCTTTTTAAACTAATATTTATCATATAACATGGTCCTAAAATTATTTCGAATCGGCAATATACAAAGCTTGTTTAAGTATGTCAACATAAATTAATAAATTTAATGCTAAATATAGCTAACACGGAAAGGTTTTAGATATAGCTGTAGTTATAGCACATCTGAGATCCTTAAACTGCTTAATGATTTTTCTTAAGTAATTTTTTAAATTAGCCCAGCAATGTTCAA
>DYDT01000004.1 GCA_020404485.1 Rickettsia endosymbiont of Diachasma alloeum
TTATCTAGTTCTTTTTTTAATCTCTTTAATTCATCATACAGATGTGCATCATCTCTCATTACTGCCTTGGGTCTTGAATATTTATGAACCCAATTATATAGACTAGATTTTGTAATTCGTAATAACTTCGTATAGCATACATTATACGAAGTTATACGATTTTTAACTCTTAAGTTATTTTCTTCATTCTAACTTTTTACCAAGATATTCCGACTCTTTTTTTGTCCAATCTTTTCAGTCCATTATATACGATGAAGTAGAATTAATTGGGGATAAATTTACTTAATGTAGCAAACTTTTTTAATTGCTTCTATTACATCATTTTCGCTCGGTAGAGCTAGCTTTTCTAGATTCACGGCATAAGGAAGCGGTACGTCTTTACCGCTTACGATCTCCACTGGTGCATCTAAATAATCAAATGCTTCTTTCATAATAATAGCTGCAATGCTTGCACCGATACCGGCAAAAAACCACCCCTCTTCAACCACAACTAAACGACCGTTTTTTTTTACCGACTCTATTATTGTATCCGTATCAAGCGGTTTGATAGTGCGTAAATCTATAACTTCACAATTAATATTATCGTTTTGTAAGATATTTGCAGCATCTAGTGCAAGTTTTACCTGAATCGAGAATGTCACTATAGTAACGCTATCACCATCTTTTAAGATTTTTGCTTTACCGAAAGGAATAGGCTCAACATTTTCAGAAATGTCAAAACTGTGACCATATAAAATCTCATTTTCTAAGAAAATAACAGGATTATCGTCTCTAATAGCTGTAATCATCAGCCCTTTATGATCTTCAGCACTATAAGGAGCTATTACTTTTAGTCCCGGGATATGAGCATAACAAGCAGCGTAATTTTGACTGTGTTGAGCAGCTACTCTACTTGCTGCTCCGTTTGGACCTCTAAATACTATCGGACATCTGACTTGTCCGCCTGACATGTAGTGCGTTTTAGCAGCCGAGTTAACTATGTGATCCATCGCTTGCATAGCAAAGTTAAAGGTCATAAACTCAACGATCGGACGAAGCCCTGCAAATGCTGCTCCAACACCAAGACCAGCAAAACCATATTCCGTTATTGGTGTATCAATAACTCTTTTAGGACCAAACTGCTCAAGCAATCCTTGCGTTACTTTATAAGCTCCTTGATACTCAGCGACTTCTTCACCCATGACGAAAACTTTATCGTCTCTTATCATCTCTTCTTGCATTGCATCACGCAATGCTTCCCGTACAGTTATTTGCATCTTTCTTTTTATTTAAATTAAATCCTTTGTATTTAGCATTGATGTCATCCTGTGGCTTGTCCGGCATTGTTGTATGACTCCTATGTCATTCTTAGCTAAAAACAGGAATCCAGTATAAAGCGAGATAACATCGAGCTTTTAATTCTAAAAACTCTCTGTATTTATAATTTTTTCTGAATTCCCGCCTATGCGAGAATGACATAAAACATTCTAAACATATATATTAGTATACAACTCTTCTTCATCAGGTAGTGGGGAATTTTCTGAAAACTCTACCGCTTCTTTAATAATCTCTTTAACTGATTGCTCTATTTCTTTTAAATCAGCTTCACTTGCATAATTATTTTCTAATATTATCTTCCGTATTTCAGTAATAGGATCACGCTCTTTATACGTCTCTACTTCTTCTTTACTGCGGTATTTTGCGGGATCAGACATTGAATGCCCACGATAACGGTAGGTTTTCACCTCTAATACCAAAGGCATACTATTCTCTCTAACATATTCCGCTGCCTGCTTAACACCTTTATACATTTCTTCAAAATCCATGCCGTTTAATTGAAATCCTTTAATCCCGAACGATTCGCCTTTTTTATAAAGATCACGCATAAAGGTTGAGCGAGCAACCGAAGTACCCATAGAATATTCATTATTTTCAATAATATAAACTACCGGTAAGCCCCATAAAGCAGCCATGTTAAAGGCTTCATATACTTGACCTTGATTAACCGCACCATCGCCTAAGAAAGTAAAGCAAATATTGTTCGTGCCATTATATTTCTCAGCAAAAGCAAGCCCTGTACCTATTGGCACTTGAGCTCCTACTATACCGTGTCCGCCGTAAAACTTATTCGGCACGTCAAATAAATGCATCGACCCGCCTTTGCCTTTTGAGCAACCTGTAGCACGCCCCATAAGCTCAGCTAACACATATTTTGGCTCGGTGCCTGCTAGAATAATATGAGCATGATCACGATAGCTAGTAATAGTACTGTCTTCTTTCTGCTTAATCATATCTACAGCAGAAATTACCGCTTCCTGTCCAATATATAAATGGCAAAAACCACCTATTTCACCCATACCATATAACTGACCACACTTTTCTTCAAAACGCCTAAGCAACAACATATCTTTGAAAGCTTTTAAACTTTCTTCTTTGTTCGGTTTATATTTTTTGGATTTAATTTCCACTAATTTCTCCTTAATATTTTTCAGCGTTATAACTTTTATGTCATTCCCGCAAAAGTTTAGCTGTCATCACGTGGTCCCGCCACGGGATCTTGTTTCACAGATTGTGTCTTAAGATAATGCGGTCGAGCCGCGGTATGATAATATTTCTGGATTCCCGCTTTTGCGAAAATGACATAAAACCCAAGCTCTTTAGTCGTTCGCAATGACGACACACTACAATTTTTTCAAACTCACAAAATATGGCACATGATCAGAAGGTGGTGTCCAATCTCTTGCTTCTGACAATAAATGTATGGAAAATAATTCATCTTTTAAATTATTACTAACCCAAATATGATCAAGTCGCCTACCTCTGTTAGATTTTTTCCAATCTACGTTTCTATAGCTCCACCAAGTATAAAACTTTTCATCAAGTGGCACAAAATGCCTACTACTATCAATAAACTCTAACGAATTTTGCAATTCTACTAATAAAAAACGCTCAATATCAGTATGACTAATAACATTTTGCAGCTGCTTGCTAGACCATACATCATGCGGGTGTGGTGCAATATTTAAATCACCTGCAATTATAATCTTATCATGTTTATTACGGTTATTAGTTAACCAATCTTGCATTAACCTTATATATTCTAGCTTATGCTTAAACTTTGAATTTAGCTCTATGTCAGGTATATCACCCCCAGCAGGAACATAAAAATTATGTATCTCAATATTATTAACAGTAGCTGCTATATGCCTTTTATCGCCGTTATATAGCTCAAGTGAAAAAACATTTTGCAGTGGAAGTTTTGAGATAATAGCAACGCCGTTATATGATTTTTGCCCCGAATATATTACATGTTCATAGCCTATATTTTTGATTACTTCAAGAGGAAATAACGGATCATCTACTTTTGTCTCTTGCAATAAAATAATATCAGGTTGATGTTCGTATGCCAATCTTTTTAATAAATCAATACGCAAACGCAGCGAATTAATGTTCCACGTAACTATCTTCATTTAGTTTTTGTCATCTCTTATAGCTGCATTTACTATTGCATCTCTGAAATAAATTATTCCAATTTGATTTAAAGGATTTTTCATATCAATTTTATCTTGCATGTCTTCAGGAATTTTTACCATAGTGTTACTGAGTATAGCAAAATAAAGATTATTGGGCAAAATATATCCCATTTCGCTTTGCACTCCTAAAGCTTTACCAGAAAAATGGATCATTGTATGTTTAGAATCAAGGTCAGTAATAAAGATACCATATCCCATGTAAGTCTTACGTCCGTCTATTTCTTTTGCAGAAAAATACTTAGTAGTCATAAGCTTATAGGACTTTGTGGAAAGAATTTTACCGCTATTTAATGCTCTATACCATTTAATAAGGTCGCTTGGAGTTGATATAATCCCGCCATCAGCACAAGGAAGTGCTACAAAATCAGCAGTTACAGGGTTAAATATAGGTTTATTACTATTATTTGGGGTTATAAAATATCTTACCGGATAATTAGAACTAACAACATTTCTTTGAATTCTAGCCGCTTCACTATATGAAGCAAAGCTAGTCGATTTCATATTTAATGGTCTAAAAAATTCATCTTGAAAAAAGTTACACAGATCTTTTTTAGTTACTTTTTCAATAATCATACCAAGTATAACAAAATTAGTATTACTATATTTAAACTTTTTTCCTATAGGTACTTCTAAAGGCTTAGACGCAACATATTGTAATATTTTTTTACGTGCATCTTTTCTAGTCATATTTAAATCTAGTTTTACAAAACCAAAATATTCAGTAATACCACTACTATGGGTTAATAAATTATGAATCGATATTTTATATGCCCAATCAGGTACTTTACCTTGCCACATTTCCAAATCAATATATTTATATATCTTGTCATTGACGTTTAATAATTTTTGCTCTTGTAATCTTAAGATTCCTGCGGCAGTTATGGATTTTGTCGCAGAAGCAATAGGCATCATTTCGTTGGCTTTTAACTGCTCACCATTTAAATCGGAAATGCCTTTAGCTCCCGTTAAGAGTTGTTTATAATCATCGGCAAACATAAAAACAGCATTTACAAACCTATTGCTTATATATTCTTTTTCTGCTTCACTAATTCTTTGCTGAATATCTGCAAAACTACAATTAACTATTAAAATAACCAATAATAACATATACCTACGGAACATAATAACTTTAACTCTATACAAAAACTAAAACTTAAATTCTATTAAAATAAGAAGGCAATTTTGCTTCTAAATTAATTTCTTTGCCAAAAATTTTTTCAGATAATACTATATTACTAGCATGCAAAAACATATATTTACTATACGGCATTAATTTTTCATTTCCATATTTATTATCACCAAATATTGGACAACCTAATAATTTAGCATGCAACCTTAATTGATGCATTCTACCCGTAATCGGATTAAATTCAACCAAAAATAAGTTATTGGCAAATGATTTAAGTAATTTATAATAAGTAATGGCAAGTTTACCATTATTGTCCTCTATATCAGTAATTTTTGATATACTGCCCTTACTTTTTTCTATCTTAGTTTTAACTTCTCCTGTATTTTTAGTTGGTTTTCCGTAGGTTACAGCGAGATAGGTCTTTTCAATCAATTTTTCTTTAAAAGCATCATGAAGCTTTACACTACTTACATAATTTTTAGCAATTAAAAGCAAACCGCTCGTTTCTTTATCTAATCTATGTACTAACTTAAAATCAGCTCCTTGACTGTTTAAATATTTTAACGCAGAATCAACCGATAAATTAATTTTACTACCACCTTGCGTTGCAAGCCCTGCTGGCTTATTAATCGCTATTATATTATCATCCTCATATATTAAATATTCAGTGGTAATTTTCTTTGCTAATGTAATTTCGGCATCAGAAAAAACTAGTTTAGTTGGCTGAGCTATAGGTAAATTAAACTTATCATGAATAAAAATTTCATCACCCTCCACTACTCGCAAAGCTGCTTCTGCTTTTTTAGAATTAACAATTATTTGCTTTTGACGCAATGCTTTCTCTATCACTCCTTGAGTCAAAAGAGGATATAGACGTCTTAAATATTTATCTAACCTTGAGGCGATAGGGCTTTTTACAGTAATGATCATTAAGAATTTTTTATTAGAGAATAACACCAAATCAGCATAGATAAAAGCACTATAGCAAAAAATTGATGTATAGAAGCTGCTATTATAGGAACGTAATATAAAAGTGTAATTACACCAGTGGATAATTGTAACAATAAAGCGATAGTCAAATAGAATGCTACTTTATTTAATTTCGGATGTTTAACTTTTAACAAAGAAATAATCAAAGATATGATAATTACAGACAAACTATAAGCACCTATACGATGTATAAATTGGACAAAAACCGGATCATACCAATTTTTGAAACTTAAGAAATTGTCCTTTATTTCTGTAGGAATAAAATTGCCACCCATCAATGGAAAGCTATTATATATTAGCCCTGCATCAAGCCCTGCAACTAAAGCACCTAAAAAAATCTGCACATATATTATAGCAATAGCAGCAATAGAAAATATTAGCGGTAACTTTAAATTTGTTTGTGATGGAATTAATAAAATATCGCAGTAATTTTTGACTAATTTGTAAAAAAGCAAATGATAAATAATTACGGCAATAATTAGATGAAAGGCTAGACGAAAATGGCTAACAGACGGATGATTAACTAAACCGCTTTTAACCATATACCATCCCATAAAACCTTGCACGCAGAATAACAGCAAGATAATTATATAAGGTAATATATCACGATTTTTTATGACCCCTTTAAAATAAAAATAAATTAAAGGTAATACATATATTAAACCTGTAGCCCTACCAAGCAGGCGATGCATAAACTCTAATAGATAGATGAATTTAAACTCTGATAAAGTCATCCCGTAATTAACTGCATTATATTCAGGAAATAGCTGATATTTAGCAAACTCAGCTTGCCAAGCACTAAGACTAAAAGGTGGTAGTATACCCGTTACCGGACGCCACTCAACTATCGATAAACCAGAACCAGTAAGCCTTGTTATCCCACCTACTACAATCATCGCTATGATCATTATGCAGCAAGTTAATAGCCATTTTGTGACTCTATTGATGTCATTCCTGCGTAGGTGAGAGTCTAGAAACAAATTTGAGAACATAGATTATAGAGATTTTTGAATTAAATATAAAGCTGTTGCTGTGTGGATCAGCTCTGTCATCCCGTGGCTTGTCCACGGGATTCAGCTCTTTGTCATTCCCGTGGAGGCATTGTTGCGTGGATAAGAAAAGAGTAGCTGCGAACTTAAAAAAGTAGTAAATTGACAAGAAACTTAACCACAAGTGTATATGTCAAAGCTACAAAGAGTTCGCAACTGGAATAA
>DYDT01000005.1 GCA_020404485.1 Rickettsia endosymbiont of Diachasma alloeum
TACAGAAGCTCATAAACCAATTGCTATTTCTAACATTAGATTGGAATAAGCAGCTTAAATTCTAAGGCACTTCCAGTGCCTACCATCAACCTACCGGCTCTCAGCCGGTAGTGGTTGAGTTGTTAAAAATATTTCAACTTTGTTAATGATCCCATAATAAGTGAAAAATTATAGAAGCAGCATTCGATACGTTAAGGCTTTCTACTTTATCAGAAATAAGAATTTTGGCTAAATGATCACAATTGTCTTGAACCAATCTTCGTATGCCTTTATCTTCCGAGCCAAATACTAAAGCTACTTTATCTGAGATTAATTTATCGGCCAAATAATCATTGGCTTCTCCGGTTAGCCCTATAACCCAAAAACCGTGTTTTTTTAGGTAATTTATACAAAAGTTTAGATTGGTTACTTTAATAATTTTTATTAATTCTAAAGTTCCACAAGCTGCTTTAGCTATAGTGCCATTTTCATTCGGCGAATTATCTAATGGTAAGATTATAGCATCCATATTAAAAGCTGCTGCACTGCGAATAATTGCCCCAATATTTTGCGGATCAGTTATTTGATCAAGAATTGCAATCTTACATTTTGGATTTTTTATGTTGATATCTTCTATATTATGGGCAAAAATTGGCTTAACTTTAGCAGCTATTCCTTGGTGGGTTTGGTTTTCTAGTAATTTAGATAAAACATCATTATTAACAATTTTATAAGGCTTGGAACTTATTAATTTTTTATTTGCATCAAAGATCATTTGAGTGCATAAAATATCCTCAATTTGACGTTTTGGATTGTTAAGAGCTGAAAATACAGGATGTTTTCCATAAATATAGTAGTAATTTTTAGAATTCAGCTTTTTATTTTGCATGTTATTGAAAACCTTTGGTAATTTGTTCTTGACAGAAACTACTATTTATTATAGAAAGTTACAACTAAATAAATGTGCAAGCTGCTATTTGTTTATTTGATGATTCGGCGAGAAGTTTTATTAAGTCCTAATACTAATTTATATTGTCTTTTAAAGTGAATTAGTCTATTTAATACAGTAAAGTTCTTTAGGAGGGGTGGCCGAGTGGTCAATGGCAGCAGACTGTAAATCTGCCCGCGTAAGCGTTCGAAGGTTCGAATCCTTCTCCCTCCACCACTTGAATGGTTCAGGGAAGCATATCATTTTATATCATAAATTATATTTTAAAATAAAATATAATCGTGTATAATTGTAAGTCTGAATAAAATTGGTGTTAGTTGCGGGTGTAGCTCAATGGTAGAGTTCCAGCCTTCCAAGCTGGCTGTGTGGGTTCGATTCCCATCACCCGCTCCATTAAATATAGTGGTGACAAATAAATTTAGCAAAAAACGCACTTTAAATTAACTTGTATTAAACTTAAAAAATTGTAAGAGAGTAAAAATATGGCAAAAGCAAAGTTTGAAAGAACCAAACCGCATGTTAATATCGGTACTATCGGTCACGTGGATCATGGAAAAACTTCTTTGACAGCAGCAATAACAATGGTGCTTGGAAAAGATAATAAAGATATTAAAGTTAAAAAATATGATGAAATTGATGCCGCTCCTGAGGAAAAAGAAAGAGGTATAACAATATCAACTGCTCACGTAGAATATGAAACTAAAAGTAGGCACTATGCACACGTAGACTGTCCAGGACATGCTGACTATGTAAAAAACATGATTACAGGTGCTGCTCAAATGGACGGTGCTATATTAGTTGTTTCTGCTGCTGATGGTCCAATGCCACAAACTAGAGAACATATATTACTAGCAAAGCAAGTTGGTGTGCCTAAAATGGTAGTGTTCTTAAACAAAGTTGATATGGTTGATGATGCTGACCTACTTGAATTAGTGGAAATGGAAGTAAGAGAGTTATTATCAAAATATGATTTCCCTGGTGATGAGATACCAATAATCAGAGGTTCTGCTCTTCAAGCTTTAGAAGGAAAGCCTGAAGGTGAAAAAGCTATCCATGAATTAATGGATGCAGTAGATAGTTATATACCACAACCTACTAGAGAAACTGAAAAGCCTTTCTTAATGCCTATCGAAGATGTGTTCTCTATTTCAGGAAGAGGAACAGTTGTAACAGGTAGAATTGAAGCTGGTAAAATTAAAGTTGGTGAAGCGGTTGAAATAGTTGGAATAAAAGACACTCAAACTTCTACATGTACTGGTGTTGAGATGTTTAGAAAACTTCTTGATAGTGGTGAGGCTGGAGATAACGTTGGTATATTATTGCGTGGTATAGATAGAGAAGCTGTACAAAGAGGACAAGTTCTTGCAAAACCTGGTAGTATAACACCGCATGATGAATTTGAAGCTGAAGTATACGTACTTAGTAAGGATGAAGGTGGACGTCATACTCCATTTACCAATAACTATCGTCCACAATTCTATTTTAGAACAACAGACGTTACAGGTACAATAGAATTACCGGCTGATAAACAAATGGTTATGCCTGGTGATAATGCTACTTTCAAAGTTAAGTTAATTTCTCCTATTGCTATGCAGCAAGGTTTAAAATTCTCGATTCGTGAAGGTGGTAGAACAGTAGGTGCTGGTGTAGTTTCTAAAGTAATTAATTAGTCCATTTTATAAATACCTATTATTTTTTAATAATAGGTATTTATGTTTTAAGATGTAAAAACATCTTGCTGTTTATAATTAAGGTTTGTTAAATGAAAAATAAAATCAAAATTCGTTTAAAGTCATTTGATCATCGTACTCTTGATCAGGCTACTAAAGAGATAGTTAGTGCTGTTAAAAGAACATTCGCAAGTATTAGTGGTCCTATTCCTTTACCTAGAAAAATTCAAAGATTTACTGTAAATAGATCTCCCCATGTGCATATAAAATCAAGGGAGCAATACGAAATTAGAACACAAAAAAGATTATTGGTTATAGATGATCCAAATCCATCAGTTGTTGATGCTTTAAGTAAAGTTGATTTAGCAGCGGGTGTTGATGTAGTGATCGAATTAGAGAGTGGGGAGTAATGAGAACCGGAATAATTGCTCAAAAAGTTGGGATGACTAGTGTTTTTAATAATAATGGGCAGAGAGTTCCATTAACACTAGTGAAAGTTGATGATTGCCAAGTAGTAGGACATAAAATTGTTGAAAAACATGGTTATAATGCTTTAGTTATCGGGATAAAAGATAAAAAAATATCTAGAGTAACTAAGCCTATGAAACAAGTTTTTGCTAATGCTAAAGTATCTCCTAAAGCTAAATTAAAAGAATTTAGAATCTCTGAAGATAATTTTATTGATATAGCAGCAAGCTTAGAAGTAGATCATTTTACGGCAGGACAATTTATAGATGTAACAGCTACTACTATAGGTAAAGGATTTGCTGGTAGTATGAAGAGACATAATTTTAAAGGGCTTGAAGCTTCTCACGGTGTTTCAATATCGCATCGTTCGCATGGTTCTACTGGTCAAAGACAAGATCCAGGAAAAGTCTTTAAAGGTAAAAAAATGGCTGGACATATGGGTTGTAGTCAAGTTACTATCCAAAATTTAAAAATATTTGCAATTGATAAAGAGCAAGGACTTATTATGATTCAGGGAAGTATACCAGGACATAAGGGTTCATATATTTCAATAAAAGATGCAATAAAGAAGATTTCAATAACTGCATAAAAATAACTATTTGTATAAAAGATTTTATATAAGACTGTATAGGTTGAAAAAATGAAAACTAAAATGTTAAATCTTGCTAATGAAGAAGTTGGTGAGATTAGTTTAAACGAAGATATATTTGCTGTAGATTTTATTAGGGATGATATAATAAAGCAAGTTGTTGATTGGCAGCGAGCTAAAGCAATGGCTGGTACACATAAAACTAAAACTGTATCAGAAGTGTCCGGTACTACAAAAAAACCTTTTAAGCAAAAAGGTACAGGGAATGCAAGACAAGGTTCTTTACGATCTGTACAGATGCGTGGTGGTGGTGTAATTCATGGTCCTGTAGTACGTAGTCATGCAACTAAATTACCTAAAAAAGTACGAAAACTTGGTTTAATCCATGCTTTATCCGAAAAATTTTCTGAAGGAAAATTACTAGTCATAGATTCTTTAAAATTAGAAACGCCTAAAACCTCTAATCTTGTTAATATATTAAACAAGTTTCAAGGTAAAAGTTTCTTCGTAATAGATGGCAATGAAGTGGATGTTCATTTTTCTTTAGCAGCACAAAATATTTATAATACAGTAATTGTTCCGCAAATAGGTGCAAACGTCTATGACATAATAAGACATGAATATGTATTATTATCACAAGAAGCAGTGAATGTTTTAGAAGAGAGGTTAAAATGAGTTCTTATAAATATTACGATTTAATTAGAAGACCTGTTATTACAGAAAAAACCACACTTCTTTCAGAACAAAATAAATATACTTTTTATGTAGATAAATTTGCTGAGAAGCTTGCTGTTAAAAAAGCCATAGAAGAAATATTTAAAGTAAAAGTAAAAAAAGTAAATATCTTAAATGTTAAAGGTAAAAAGAAGAGATTTAAGGGAGTTATCGGGCGTCAAGTTGATAGAAAAAAGGCTGTGGTAACATTAGAAAAAGATCATAATATTGATTTTGCCGGAGGAATTAAATAAATGGCTTTAAAAAGTTTTAATCCAATTACCCCTTCTTTGAGAGAGTTAGTTCAAGTTGATAGAACTAGTTTATGGAAAGGTAGACCTTTTAAGGCTCTAACTAAAGGGATATCTAAAACAGGTGGAAGAAATAATCAAGGTAGAATCACTTCTTGGCAAAGAGGTGGGGGGCATAAAAGGCTATATCGTGTTATTGACTTTAAGAGAAACAAACTAGATATTTCTGCTATAGTTGAAAGAATAGAATATGATCCTAATAGAACTGCTTTTATTGCTTTAATTAAATATGAAGATGGTGAGCACGCTTATATTCTAGCTCCACAAAAATTAGTAGTAGGGGATAAGGTAATATCAAGCAAAGATGCAGATATAAAAATTGGTAATTGTTTGCCTTTAAGATATATCCCTATAGGTACTACTTTACATAATGTTGAAATGAAAGTTGGTAAAGGTGGTCAAATTGCAAGATCAGCAGGTACGTCTGTAGATTTAGTAGGAAAAGATTCAGGATATGCACAAATTAAATTAAAGTCTGGTGAATTTAGATTAGTACCTTTAGATTGTATAGCTACGATAGGTACGGTGTCTAACCCTGATCAAAAAAATATTAACTTAGGTAAAGCTGGTAGAAATAGATGGCTTGGTTGGAGACCTCATGTAAGAGGTGTTGCAATGAACCCTGTAGATCATCCACATGGTGGTGGTGAGGGTAAAACCTCTGGTGGGCGTCATCCAGTTACTCCTTGGGGATTCCCGACGAAAGGTAAAAAGACGCGTAAAAATAAGCGTACTTCTAAGTTTATTATAAAGAAAAGAAAGTAAATTTTTAAATTAATTAGGTATTAATTATGGCACGTTCGGTGTGGAAAGGGCCTTTCGTAGATGGTTATTTAATAAAAAAAGTTCAAAAATTAATGGAATCTGGCAAGTCAGAAATGATTAAAACTTGGTCTAGAAGATCAACCATTTTGCCTATTTTTGTTGGTTTTACGTTTTCTGTTCACAATGGAAATAAATTTATTCCAGTTTCTGTAAATGAAGAAATGGTTGGTAGAAAACTAGGGGAATTTTCTCCTACTAGAACATTTTATGGGCATGGAGCAGATAAAAAAGTTAAAAGAAAATAAAATCATATGGTACAGGAAAACAAAAATTTTGCCACGGCAAAAGCTAAATCAATTAGAGTTAGTCCAAGGAAATTAAATTTAGTTGCAGCTTTCATTAGAAACATGAAAGTTTCTGAAGCGTTAGTGCAACTAACTTTTTCGCCAAAAAGAATTTCAAAAGTTGTAAAAGCTTGTTTGCAATCTGCTGTAGCAAATGCTGAAAATAATTTAGGTTTAGATATAGATAGGCTGGTTATAACTAACGCAACAGTAGGCAAGGCTTTAGTGATGAAAAGAGTTATGCCAAGAGCAAAAGGGAGAGCTACTAGAATAAATAAGTTTTTTAGTAATCTCTATATAACTGTTACAGAAAAAGAGGATAATTAAGATGGGGCAAAAAGTTTGTGCACATGGTTTTAGGGTTGGACCAACTTTAATTAAAGGTTGGGATTCTGTATTCTATGCAGAAAAGCAGTATAAAACTCTTTTTATACAAGATTTAAAGATTAGAGAATTAGTTAATAAAAGTTTTACTCAAGCTCAAGTTAGCAAAATTTTAATTGAACGCCCTTCTAACAAAAGTATTATTATCAATATTAATGCAAAAAAGCCAAATATAATTATCGGTAAAAATGGTAGTGAAATTGATAAGCTTAAAAAAGCTATTGAAAAAATGACTTCTTTAAGCGAAGTTTATATAAATATTCATGAAGTTAGAAAGTTTAATATAGATGCGGCTATAGTAGCTCAGACAATAGCATCACAGCTTGAAAAAAGAGTATCCTTTAGAAAAGCAATGAAGACAGCAATTCAGGCTTCATTTAAACAAGGTGGACAAGGTATAAGAGTTAGTTGCTCAGGACGTCTTGGTGGAGCTGAGATTGCTAGAACAGAATGGTATATAGAAGGCAGAATGCCATTGCATACTTTAAGAGCCGATATTGATTATTCGACTGCTGAAGCTATAACTACTTATGGAGTTATAGGAGTTAAAGTTTGGATTTATAAAGGCGAATATACCGAAAATAAAAGATATAATTAATTTTTAAGTATTAAAATGTTAGCTCCAAAAAAACAAAAATTTAGAAAAGCTCATAAAGGTAGAGTTGTTTCAAAATCAAAAGCAGGTACAACGCTTGCCTTTGGATCATTTGGTTTAAAATCTATAGATGGTTGGCGTGTTACTGCTAGACAGATAGAAGCAGGAAGAAAAGCAGCTACTAGATGTATGAAACGTCAAGGAAGATTATGGATACGAATCTTTCCTGATCTTCCGGTTTCCAAAAAGCCTGCTGAAGTAAGAATGGGTAAAGGTAAAGGAAATCCTGAATTTTTTGCAGTAAGGGTATCACCTGGAAGAATTATGTTTGAAATTGAAGGGGTTGAGGAAGATGTTGCAGTTAAAGCTTTAGAGCTTGCAAGTGCAAAATTACCTGTTAGAACAAGGATAGTGAGGCGTTATGAATGATTTAAAATCATTAAAGAGTGAATTGACAAGTAAAACAATTGAAGAGCTTTTTAAGCATCTTAATCTTTTAAAAAAAGAGCTATTTAATTTAAGATTTCAGCAAACTCTGGGCGAATTAAAAAATACTAGTAGGTTTTCATTAGTTAAAAAGTCTATAGCACGTATTAAAACTGAATTAACAAAAAGATCTAGTAGTGGAGAGTAATTAAAATGCCTAAAAGAGTCCTACAAGGGGTGGTTATAAGTTCAAAAACTGATAAAACAGTTACAGTAAAAGTAGAAAGAAGATTTAAGCATCCTATTTATAAAAAATTTATAAAAGTATCTAAAAAATATGCAGCTCATGATCCAAATAATAAGTTTCAAGAAGGCGATAAAGTTAATATAATTGAAAGTCGTCCTATTTCAAAAACTAAAACATGGGTAGTAATAAATGAAGAGTAAAGGTTTTATCCTTTGACTTTATTAGGAAAATTGTTTATTTTGTCTTTCGTGAATAAAATTGGAAGTGATATATGATTCAAATGCAAAGCATTTTGGAAGTGGCAGACAATTCCGGTGCCAAAAAAGTTATGTGTATTAAAGTTCTAGGTGGCTCCCATCATATGGTAGCAAAGCTAGGCGATGTTATAGTTGTATCTATTAAGGAAGCTATACCTGGTGGTAAAGTTAAAAAAGGTGACGTTTATAAAGGCGTTATTGTTCGTACAAAAACAGGAGTTGTAAGAGCTGATGGTAGTACAATAAAGTTTGACAAAAACGCATTAGTACTTTTAAACAAACAAGATGAGCCTATAGGTACTAGAGTTTTTGGTCCTGTGACAAGAGAACTTAGAGCCAAAAAATATGTTAGAATTATGTCGCTCGCAGAGGAAGTGTTATAAATGATAAAATTAAAAGTAAAAAAAGGTGATGAAGTTATTGTTATTACTGGCAAATATAAAGGGAAAAAAGGAAAAATATTAAAGGTTTTTCCCGAAAAAAATAAAGTAGTTGTTTCAGGAATAAATTTAGTTAAAAAACATACTAAACCTACCAAAGTAAGCGAAGGTGGCATAATAACTAAGGAATTACCTATAGATATTTCAAATGTTGCACATGTTGATCCTAAAACTGGTAATCCTACTAAGGTCGCTTTTAAATTTTTAGAAGACGGTTCTAAAGTTAGAATAGCAAAAAAATCTGGAGAAATTATTGGTAAGGAAGGCAAATAATGTTAAGATTTAAAGAATTATATCAAAAGGAAATTATTAGCAATTTGCAAAAGGAATTTTCTTATAAAAATAAACATGAAATCCCAGCTATTGAAAAAATTGTCATAAATATGGGTGTAGGGGAAGCAATAGCTGATTCAAAAGTGATTGATAAAGCGGTAAACGATTTAACTTTAATCTCCGGTCAAAAACCTGTTGTAACTCTAGCAAGAAAATCTATTGCAACATTTAAGTTACGTGATGGTATGAAAATAGGTTGCAAAGTTACTTTACGTAAAGATAGAATGTATGATTTCTTAGAAAGGCTAGTAATTGTTGCATTACCTCGTGTTAAAGAGTTTCGTGGTTTTTCTTACAAAAGTTTTGATGGTAAAGGTAATTTTACTTTTGGACTAAAAGAGCAAATAGTTTTTCCTGAGATTAATTACGATAAAATTGATACTATAAGAGGAATGGATATTACAATCGTTACATCTGCTAAAACAGATAAAGAAGGTAGATCCTTGTTATCGGGATTTAATTTACCTTTTTATAATTAAGTTTAAGGTATATAATGGCAAAAGTAAGTTCTATAAAAAAGAATGAAAAAAGAAAGAAATTATCACAAAGCTTACATAATAAGCGTGAGAAATTAAAAAATAAAATCTACGATAAGAATATTTCATTAGAAGAGCGTTTTTCTTTGGTAATGTCATTAGCACAATTATCTAGAAATTCATCAGCCACTAGAATTAGAAATAGATGTGAGCTTACAGGTAGACCAAGAGGGGTTATAAGAAAATTTGGCATATCAAGAAATAAACTCAGAGAGTTAAGTGGTAGGGGTTTAGTTCCAGGGATAATTAAGTCAAGTTGGTAAAAATAATAGGTGAATAAATATGTCAATGACAGATAATGTAGCAGATATGTTAACTAGAATTAGAAATGCTTATAAAAGTAAACTAATAAATGTTTCTTTTCCTAGTTCTAAAATTAAAACTTCAATTTTAGAAGTGCTACAAAAAGAAGGTTATATAAAAAATTATACAAGTACTCCAAAAGATAACATTAGCTATACTGAGGTAACCTTAAAATATGCTGCTAATGGTGATGCTTCTATACGTGAAATTCATAGAGTATCAAAGCCAGGTAAAAGAGTGTATTCTGCAATTAAGGACTTAAAAGGATACTACAATAATATGGGAATATATATTCTATCTACTCCTTATGGTGTTATGTCCGATAGAGAAGCTCATATTAAAAATGTTGGTGGTGAAGTAATTTGTAAAGTATTTTAAGGTAAAAAAATGTCACGCGTTGGAAAGTTACCGATTATTATACCTGAAGGTGTAAAAGTCGGGTTAAATGATTTAGAAGTAAAAATATCAGGACCTAAAGGTGAGTTATCAAAAAGCTTTAAAGGTAGTATAGGAATTTCATTAGCAGAGAATAAGCTTTTAGTAAAGCCATTATCTTCAAGTAAAACTGCACGTGCTATGTGGGGTACAGCTAGAAGTATAATATCAAATATGGTTACCGGAGTTAAAGAAGGCTTTAAGTTAAAGCTTGAAATTAATGGCGTAGGGTATAGAGCAATGATGAAAGGCAAGTATTTAAATCTGATGCTTGCTAAAAGCCACAATACAAAAATCGAAATACCTTCACATATTAAAGTTGAAGTACCTAAGCAGAATATAATTATTCTTGAAGGTACAGATAAGGAAAAATTAGGTCAATTTGCTTCAATTATTATAAAACAAAGACCACCTGAACCTTATAAAGGAAAAGGAATTAAATTTGAAGATCAATTTATACCACGCAAAGAAGGTAAGAAAAATTAATTTAAGAGTTAAATATGCGTAGTGCTAAGCTAAAATTTGAAAAGAGAAGAAGTAGAATAAGACATAAAATAGCTAAAACAGCTAATAGAGCTAGATTGTCAATATTTAAATCAGGTAGACATATCTATGCACAGATCATTGATGATACTAAATCAGTAACAATTGCTTCTGCTTCAACTTTAGACGAAAAGATTAAAAAATTAAAAAAATCTCATTGTAATGTTGAAAATGCTACAAAAATAGGTGAATTAATAGCTGAAAAAGCTGTATCTTGTGGTGTAGAAGAGGTAGTGTTTGATAGAAGTGGACACAAGTATCATGGTGTTGTAAAGGCTCTTGCTGATGCTGCTAGAAAAAAAATAAGATTTTAGGTTAAGGTTTAAAATATGTCTAAAGTTAGAAAAAACGAAGAAGCTTTAAGTGAAGTTTTAGTTGATGTAAATAGAGTTACAAAAGTAGTAAAAGGTGGTAGAAGATTTGCTTTTTCTGCTTATGTAGTAGTTGGTGATAAAGCTGGAAGAGTTGGAGCAGGTCACGGTAAAGCAAAAGAAGTAAATGAAGCTAGAGAAAAAGCAAAACAAGCTGCTAAAAAGAAAATGATGAAAGTGTCTTTATATCAAAATAGAACAATTCATCACGATGTTACAGGCAGAAGTGGAGCAGCTAAAGTGATTTTAAGAAGAGCTAAAGCAGGTACAGGCGTTATAGCGGGTGGATCTATGAGAGCAATTTTTGATTCTTTAGGGGTTCATGATATTGTTGCTAAGTCGATAGGGTCAACAAATGTTTATACAATGATAGCTGCAACGTTTGATGCATTAAAAAAACTTTCGTCACCGCAATCTATTGCGGCAAGAAGAGATAAAAAAATGAATGAAATTTTTATAAAATCTTCTGATATCCAAGTTAATGAATAATATTTTAAGGTAAGATGTATACGCTATGAATAATAAAAATTTAATTAATGATGTAAAAGTTACTCAAGTTAAAAGCAGTATAGGTCGTAAATATGATCAAAAATTAACATTAATTGGACTTGGTTTAAATAAAATTAATAAATCTGTTGTTCTTAAAAATACTGATTCAGTTCAAGGTATGCTCAAAAAAGTAGGGCATTTATTAAAAATAGAAAATGTGTAATTAGAGTTTTGCAATGAAATTAAATGAATTGTATAATAATATAGGTGCTAAAAAAAATAAGAAAAGAGTAGCACGTGGTATTGGTAGTGGAAAAGGAAAAACTGCTGGAAGGGGTGTTAAAGGTCAAAAATCTAGAGCAGGTGTTGCAATAAAAGGTTTTGAAGGTGGTCAAACTCCGATGATTAAAAGGCTACCTAAGAGAGGCTTTAATTGTATCTCATCTAAAAAATATAATGTTATTAATATTTATAATATTGAAGCAGCACTAGCAGAAGAGCGTTTAAATCCAACTGATGTTATTACCAAGGAAAAGTTAATAGAAATTGGTTTAATTAATAAAAGTAATAAAAAGTTAATAAAATTATTATCTATTTGTAGTGATGATTTCAATTATACTTTGTCGTTTAAATTGGATTCTTATTCCTCTAAAGCTAAAGAAATAGTTGAAAAAGCAGGCGGAAAATTATTATAATTTATGAACCAAAATTTCTCTAAAAAATCTAGCAATGATTTAATTAATCGTATTATTTTTACTATTTTTGTTCTTATAATATGCAGATTTGGTTCGTTTATACCTATTGCAGGTATAGATGCTATTGCCTTAGGTAGTATTGCTGAAAAAAACCAGTCAGGGATACTTGGTATGTTTAATATGTTGTCAGGTGGTTCACTAGGCAGAATGTCTATTTTTGCTTTAGCGATTATGCCATATATAACAGCATCAATAATTATCCAGCTAATGTCTGTAGCATATAAGCCTTTAGAAAATTTAAAAAAAGAAGGAGAAGCTGGTAAAAGAAAAATAAATCAATTATCTAGATATTTAACAGTCTTGCTTGCTTCACTTCAAGCTTATGGTGTTGCGGTAAGTTTAGAGTCAATTGTAACAAATACTGGACCTGTAGTAATTATACCGGGACTTTTCTTTAAAATTACAACAGTAATTACTTTAGTGGTAGGTACGATGCTGCTAATGTGGTTAGGCGAACAGATTACGCAGCGCGGTATAGGTAATGGTACTTCTTTAATTATATTTATAGGTATCATTTCCGGTGTGCCTAGTGCTATCATTAGTATGTTTGAACTATCAAGAAAAGGTGCACTATCGCCTTTAGTTGCAATTGCTGTTTGTGTAGGAGTAGTTGTATTAATATCTATAATAATTTTCTTTGAGAAAGCACAAAGAAAATTATTAGTTCAGTATCCTAAAAGGCAAGTAGGAAATAAAATTTACGGCGGTGATTCAACATATATGCCACTTAAGTTAAATACTTCTGGGGTAATTCCTCCGATATTTGCTAGTTCAATTTTGTTATTTCCGGCTACATTAGCTAATTTTTCAAGTAGTAATTCTGAAATAATGAATATGCTTACTTATTATTTGGGTCATGGAAAGCCTATATATATATTACTATATGTAGCATTAATAATGTTTTTTAGCTTTTTTTACACTGCAATAGTATTTAATTCTGAGGAAACTGCTAATAATTTAAGAAAATACGGTGCCTATATTCCTGGTAAGAGGCCAGGAAAAAATACATCTGAATATTTTGATTATATACTTACTAGGCTTACTGTTGTAGGTAGTATATATTTAAGTGTAATATGTATAATACCTGAATTATTAATGAATAAATATGTTATTTCTCTTTCTCTAGGTGGTACAAGTTTTTTAATTGTAGTAAATGTAGTACTTGATACGTTGACTCAAATTCAAACTTACTTATTTAGTAGTAAATATGAAAGTTTAATGAAAAAAGTCAAATTAAAAAATTAAAAATGAGTTAGAAGTGATAATAATTTTTTTAGGTCCTCCCGGTGCTGGAAAAGGAACTCAAGGAAAAAAAATAGCTGAAAAAATTCATTTACCACATATAGCAATTGGCGATATATTTAGAGCAATTATCAAAACATCAAGTAAAGATGCTGAGGTAATTAATAGTTATGTTGAGCAAGGAAAGCTTATTCCTGATGAAATAGTTAATCATATAATTAAAAACTTTTTATCATCTTCTGATTATAAAAAAGGTTATATATTAGATGGATAT
Organism: Rickettsia endosymbiont of Diachasma alloeum; assembly: GCA_020404485.1. Taxonomy (GTDB): domain Bacteria; phylum Pseudomonadota; class Alphaproteobacteria; order Rickettsiales; family Rickettsiaceae; genus Rickettsia. Next base: position 13,420 of record DYDT01000005.1, read on the forward strand.
CCGCGTAATTTAGAACAAGCTAAGTTTTTTGAATCATTTGTTACAGAAAAAATAAAAGTAATATATTTAAATGTTTCAGATGAATTACTAATTAAAAGAATTTTAGGCAGATATAGTTGTAAAAATTGTGGAAAAATATATAATGATTATTTTCTAAAGCCTAAAATTGATAAAATATGTGATGTTTGTAAATCAAGCGTATTTGAATATAGAAAAGATGATAATGAAGAAGTAATAAAAGAAAGAATTAATATATTTAAAACAGAAACTTATCCATTAATACAGCATTATAAAAACAACGATGATTTTTATATGATTGATGGAAATAAAAGTGAACAGCAAATAGAAGATCATATAGAGAAAGTACTAAAAATAAATTGACTTTAGTAAAGATTTTTATATTATTTTCTAGTTACCAGTAAAATTTTGGAGAATATTTGTGGCAAGAATTGCGAGTGTTAACATTCCCGATAATAAACGTTTAGTAGTAAGCTTGACTTATATTTATGGTCTTGGGACTACTATGGCAAAAACAATTTGTAAAAAAGCAAAAATATTAGAAGATAAGAAAGTTAAAGATCTTATTGATCAAGAACTAATAAGCTTACGTAATATTATCGAGAATGAATATAAAGTTGAAGGTGATTTAAGAAGAGAAGTAACGCTTAATATTAAAAAGAAGAAAGATATTAGAAGTTATCAAGGGCTTAGACATATACGTAAGCTACCTGTAAGAGGTCAGAATACTCATTCTAATGCTAGAACTAGAAAAGGTAAAGCTGTTGCAATAGCCGGAAAGAAAAAAGCTGTAAAATAATAGTTAAAGTAGAGTATAAACATAATGAATCAGACGGTTAAAGCTAAAAAAAAGAAAAAAACTATTACACTAGGTGTGGTACATATTAGAGCATCGTTTAATAATACTATTGTAACATTTACTGATGTTCAGGGTAATGCGATATCTTCTGCATCAGCTGGAGCTAATGGGTTTAAAGGAGCAAAAAAAGCTACCCCTTATGCAGCTCAGATAACAATTGATAAAGCAGCTGAAAAAGCAAAAGAATACGGTCTGAAAACTATTTCTATTAGAATTGGAGGACCTGGTGCTCAGCGTGAATCTGCAATGAGAGCTTTATTTGGGCAGAATTTTGTAGTTACATCAATTTTAGATGTATCTTCAATTGCTCATAATGGAGTAAAAGCACCGAAAAGAAGAAGAGTATAAGAAGCATAGGTATTAAATGTTATCGTTAAGTAAAAACTGGAACGCTTTAATAAAAACAGATAAAGTATCTTATGAGAGCTTCCCTGAGACTAATAATAAATCTAAAATTATAGTTGAGCCTTTAGAAAGAGGATTTGGTTTGACTTTAGGTAATGCTATGAGAAGAGTTTTACTTTCTTCTCTACAAGGAGCAGCAGTCACCTCTATAAAAATTCCTGGAATAGAGCATGAATTTTCTTCTATACCAGGTGTAAAAGAGGACATCTCAGAGATAATTCTGAATGTTAAAGGTATAGAAATCAAAATGCACGTTGCAGAAAAGCGTGTTATAAGATTAAAAGCAACAGGACCTGGGGTTGTGACAGCTGGTATGATTGAAGCTGGACATGATGTAGAAATATTAAATCCTGATCATGTAATTTGTAATTTAGCTAAGAATAAACAATTTGAAATGGAATTAACTTGCAAAATTGGCAAGGGATATAAACTTAATATAAATAATAATGAAGATAATAATTTACCAATTGGTGAAATAGCTATAGATGCTTTATTTAATCCTGTAAAAAGCGTTACTTATAAAGTAGAAAATACAAGAATAGGACAGGTCACCGACTATGATAAGTTAATCATGTTTGTTGAAACTAATGGTGATATATTGCCTGAAATGGCAGTAGGCTTAGCTGCCCGTATTTTGCAAGAACAGCTTCAATTATTTATTTCTTTCGAAGAACAAGAAGAAGATAAACAAGTTAAGACAGATGCATTACCATTTTCTCCTTATTTACTTAAACGAGTTGATGAATTGGAGTTATCAGTTAGATCAGCAAACTGTTTAAAAAATGATAATATAATTTATATAGGTGATTTAGTAAAAAGAACTGAAGCTGATATGCTAAGAACTCCAAATTTTGGTAGGAAGTCACTAAATGAGATTAAGGAAATACTTGCAAAATGTGGTTTAAGGTTTGGTATGGATGTACCAGATTGGCCACCAGAAAATATACATGAATTATCTAAACGTTACGAAGATTCTTATAATTAAGGACAATAAAGATGCGACATAAAATTAAAGGTAGAAAATTAAATGTAACAAGTAGCCATAGGAAAGCAATGCTTGCTAATATGGCAGTATCACTTGTTACTCATGAACAAATAAAAACTACTTTGCCAAAAGCTAAAGAATTAAGACCTTATATTGAAGTTTTAGTTACTAAAGCTAAAGGTAATAACTTAGCAGCAAGAAGAAATATTCTATCAAAAATAAAAGATAAAAAAGCAATTGAGAAGCTTATAAATGTTTTAGGTGCTAGATACAAAGATAGACCAGGTGGATATACTAGAATAGTAAAAGCTGGGTTTCGCTATGGTGATTTAGCTCCAATCGCATATATTGAATTTGTAGATAGAGATATTAATGCTAAAGGAAATATACCTCAAGATAATAGCAAAGAAGATATTAAAAGTAATAAAGGGACTAAATAATGGCTAATCATTCTTCAGCAAAGAAAGCTGCAAGACAAACAGTAAAAAAAACCTTAGTTAATAAAAAAAGAGCTAGTGCAATAAAAACTTTTGTGAAAAAAGTTTTACATGAAATTAATCAAGGTAATAAAGAAGAAGCTAATTCAGCTTTAGTAATTGCACAATCTAAGATAATGCAAGGTGTGAAAAAAAATATAATTAAGTTAAATACTGCATCAAGAAAAATCAGTAAATTATCGAAAAAAATAAAAACCATGAATTAAATTTAAATCATAAAAACAATTATATTATTTTTTAATTCTAGTTTTTAATAAATTTATTCTTCATTGTATTTTATCTAATTAATTTTAAGTTAATAATATAGGGCGATTAGCTCAGTTGGTAGAGCATCTCGTTTACACCGAGAGGGTCGGCAGTTCGAGTCTGTCATCGCCCACCATATTAATAATCAGCTTTCTAACCTTTCTTTACATCCTATATATATTTTGTATCTGGGTATATGTTGGCTTTATGCTGCTTTATCTTGATAAAATATCTAAATAAGAGGGACTATGAATAAAATAGTTACTCCTTTCTCTTTGTCAGCGTCTTCTAATGATACAATTTTTATGATATAGTAGGGAATTTTATACCACCTGAATGGAAAATTTAACTGCAAGGAACGGAAAAGTTTTAAGTAAAACCGCAAAACAAATTTTATCACTTGTAGTTTCACGAATACCTTATATAGAAGATAAAGCTGAAGAAATAAATATTAATGGAATAAGCTTATCAAGTGAATTGCAAGAAACTTAATATTATTTTGAGAAACTTCTTGGGCTTTGTCAGCGACGTATAAGACAGTGTTTAGTAGAACTTGAAAAAAGTGGCTATATTAAAGTTGCTTTAATTAATATTTGTTAGCAACGGAAGTAAAATGATACAGAGCAACGGATAAAAATTGATACAGTATTAATAGTGTATCCTCCTGGTAAGGAGGTAAAAAAGAATGTTAATACTGGAGCAAATAATGGAA
>DYDT01000006.1 GCA_020404485.1 Rickettsia endosymbiont of Diachasma alloeum
AATCGCTGATTCTTTAAATTCAGCTGGATATACCTTTGGTTTTATATCTGTCATTTTTATCCTTTCTGTTAATATCGTCTATTATTAACTGTCCGGAAAACTATAGCCACATCATATTATTTTCTCTATAAGAATCTAGCCTCAACCATTCTAATTTTTCTAATATAGTTTTTCTTTTATTTGTAGAAATTTTTGACAAAAATAAAATTTTATTGCTTTCTTTTTCACTTTAAACTTTTACGTTGTCTATATATAATAATTCTATGCTATACGAAAAATTTGAACACAACATCAATAATCTAATCGGTGGTTTTGGCTTATCTAAAATAGCTATTGCAGTTTCCGGTGGGAGTGATTCAGTAGCATTACTTTATCTTGCAAGTATCTGGGCAAAGAAAAATAATATAGAGCTATTTGTTTTATCGGTTGACCATAATTTAAGAGAACAATCAAAGCAAGAAATAGAGTATATCCAAAACATAAGTAATAGCTTAAATCGTAAGCATTATAACCTATCTTTCGACCATCACAATAATTTTTCCAATTTACAAGAGCGAGCAAGAAAAGGGCGTTATGATTTAATGACCTCACTGTGCCGGAAGCTTGATATATTAGTTCTTTTAACCGCTCATCACGAAGATGATTATATAGAAAATTTTTGCCTTAGATTAGAACGTAAAAGCGGCGTATTCGGGCTTAGCAGCAGTAACGTGAATTGGCATAATGATACGCAAATAATTAGACCTCTGTTTAATATTCCTAAAAGCGAATTAGAAAATTATTTAGTTACGAATAATATTAAATGGTTTGAAGATCAATCAAATTTATCGACTAAATATAGACGTAATGCAGTTAGGCAGAAATTAGCCAAACAAGAAGATTATATTAAAGATGATATAATTACTGAGCAGATTAAAGTTAATGAATTAGTAGAGAATAAGTTTAAACCGGAATTGATAGCAGCAATAGCCAAATCAGTAAAAATATCTGAATATGGTTTTGCTTTTCTTAATTTAATTAAATTTAGTAGATTTTCACCAGAAGTACGAGTGCAGCTAATTAATTTTTTATTGATAATAATTAGTGGGCAGCATCGTTCGGCTCGCTTCTATTCGGTAGAGCCTATTTTAAAATTAATTATGCAAAGTTTGGATTTTAAAAATACTTTGCATGGTTGCGTAATTAAGCGTATGCAAAATGAATTATTAATATATCGGGAGTTTGGTAAAAAACTACCAGAAAGTAAGTTATTATTGAATAAGCAAGCTGTTTGGGATAATCGTTTCCGTATTACAAAAAAATATGATTTAGAAAATTGTGTAGCAACATATTTATCACTGGAAGATTATAAAATAATCAAAAAAAAATTAGATTTAGAGGTTTTAAAAAACTTATCTTATGGAAACCACAATGCTATTTTATTTACCTTACCTATTATTAAAATACTTGAAAAAGTTGTAGCAATACCACATATATCGTACTATGATAACGACATAAAGAGTTTTAACGTCTCTTTTGCTCCGGATTTTACATCTCGTTTTACACATTTTTACTAAGTCAGTTAATTAAACTGGTAAAAATGTTTTTATAATTAATGATTTTTGTTAGGTTTTGTATCAATGAATAATCAAGGTAAAAATATTATAGTTTGGGCAGTAATTTTTGTTTTTGTAATACTGCTTTTCAATGTTTTTCAATCTGATGGGTTACTCAGCAGTAAAAATAATATATCTTTCTCAGACTTTTTAACAAAAGTCGATGAAAAAACTGTTAACTCGGTTAAAATTCAAGGAAGAATAATAGAAGGAACTTCAAATGATGGTTCTAGTTTTAGCACTTATGCTCCTGATTATCCTGATTTAGTAAATCGTCTAAATAATAATGACGTTAATATAGAAGTTGTGCCACCTGAAACAAGAATGAACACTTTTTTAAGCTTTTTAATTTCTTGTTTTCCAATGCTTTTATTAATCGGTGTTTGGGTTTTCTTCATGCGTCAAATGCATGGTGGTGGTAAAGCTATGGGGTTTGGTAAATCTAAAGCCAAACTTTTGTCAGATAAAGGACCAAAAATTACCTTTAAAGATGTTGCAGGTATTGATGAAGCAAAAGACGAATTAACCGAAATAGTGGATTTTTTAAGAGATCCTAGCAAGTTCCAAAAGCTTGGTGGTAAAATACCGAAAGGTTGTTTGCTTATAGGTCCGCCAGGAACAGGTAAGACGCTACTTGCTAAAGCAATTGCAGGTGAGGCTAACGTACCATTCTTTAGCATCTCTGGTTCTGATTTTGTTGAGATGTTTGTAGGTATTGGTGCTAGCCGTGTGCGTGATATGTTTGAGCAGGGCAAGCGTAACGCACCTTGTATTATTTTCATCGATGAGATTGATGCGGTAGGTCGCCATAGAGGTATTGGTATGGGCGGCGGTAATGATGAGCGTGAGCAAACACTGAATCAGATGTTAGTAGAGATGGACGGATTTGAAGCAAATGAGGGAGTCGTAATTATTGCAGCTACCAACCGCCCTGACGTACTTGATAACGCTTTATTAAGACCAGGTAGGTTTGATAGGCAAATTACTGTTTCAAATCCTGATATTGATGGACGAGAAAAAATACTACAAGTGCATTTAAAGAAAGTAAAATACAGCACTAAAATCGTACCAAGAATTATTGCCAGAGGGACGCCAGGATTTTCTGGTGCTGAACTTGCTAATTTAGTTAATGAAGCTGCTCTTATTGCTGCAAGGCGTAATAAAAAAGAAGTAGAAATGCATGATTTGGAAGAAGCAAAGGATAAGGTCATGATGGGGGTTGAGCGTCGCTCAATGATTATGTCCGACGAGCAGAAAAAACTAACAGCATATCATGAGGGTGGGCATGCTTTAGTTGGTTTATACTGTCCTGCTTCTGACCCTATTCATAAAGCTACGATTATCCCTCGTGGTAGAGCTCTTGGCATGGTTATGAGATTACCGGAAAATGATCGTTTTTCGATGCCACGTGATAAAATGGACGCTGATATTGCGGTAGCTATGGCAGGTAGAGTAGCTGAAGAGATTATATTCGGTAAAGAAAAGGTAACCTCAGGAGCATCATCAGATATAAAAATGGCAACCAGAATGGCAAAGGCAATGGTTACCGATTGGGGTCTTAGCGATAAGGTCGGTCCTGTATATCACGGAAGTGCTGGTGAAGATATGTATGCTAACAGAAATAGTTCTAGTGATAGATCGGAAAGTACTTCAGAGTTAATAGATGAAGAGGTAAAGAAAATTGTTACTACTGGCTATGATTTAGCAAAAGACATTTTAACTAAGCACTTAGATCAGCTTCATATACTTGCTAAAGCTTTAATAGAATATGAAACATTATCAGGTCAGCAAATTAAAAATTTACTTAGCAGCAGACAGCTAGACTCTGAAGAAGAAAATAACTTTCCTTTTGGTGCAGCATCATCTACCATAAAAATAGCCGAAGAAAAAGACCTTAAGAAAGCAAAACCAATTAAAGCTAAAAAGGAAGATAAAAGCTAATAAACGTATCTTTGGGAATTCAAATGTATAAATTTATAGATTTATTTTGCGGTATTGGTGGTTTTAGAAAGGCTCTTGAGAGCAAAAACCTTGAGTGTATTTTTTCATCTGACATAGATAAAGATGTACAAGAAGCATATAAAAAAATTTTTTGGTGATAAACCACATGGTGACATTACTGAAATACCAGTAAATAAAATTCCTAAACATGATATATTATGTGCTGGTTTCCCTTGTCAATCTTTTAGTATTTCAGGCAAAAGGCTTGGGATAGAAGATGATAACGGCAAGCTATTTTACGAAATAATCAGAATCGCACAATATCATAAACCTTATATATTACTGCTTGAGAATGTTAAAAACATTCTTAATATTAATAATGGCAGCGTAATCAAAACTATAGACCAAAAATTAGATGAAATCGGTTATAAAGTATATAGACATATATTAAATGCTTCCTTGTTCGGAGTACCACAAGCTCGAGAAAGAGTTTATTTTGTTTGCTTACGAAAAGATTTTAGCAATGAATATGACTTAAAATATACAAAACCAAAAGAATCATATGAAAATGTTTTTCTCAATGATATTTTGGAAAAAGATATTGATGAGAATTTATATATTGATAGAACTGATATTATTTTAAATACTAATTCTGTTGAAAATCAGTTAAAGCCAATTAGGATAGGACAGGTTAATAAAGGCGGTCAGGGTGAAAGAATTTACAGCCCTTTCGGTCCATTCTATTACTTTATCGGCTTTCGGTGGCGGTGTTGGTGCTAGAACAGGTCTATATTATATAAATGATAGAGTAAGAAGATTATCAATTAATGAATGTAAATCTTTAATGGGATTTCCTAAAGAACATTATGTTGCGGATGGTTTAAAAGGCTATAAGCAATTAGGCAATGCAGTAATTCCACAAATAGTAGCAAATATTTATGACTCAATTAATGGGTAATAGAAATGCGTATATAGGCAAAGATGCTGAACTACAATTCCTAAAGATTCAATTAAGCACCCCGGTAATAACATTCAATTAAAATTAAAAATTTTGTTGATGGTATGAAAGATTATGAATTAGCTAATTATTTCGTTAAATTTTAAAAGAGTATATAGTATGGCAGAGTTAAGGCTACCGCCAAATTCAGTTGTAAAAAAAGGTAAGGAGCATAAAGCAAAAGGTGATGTATCTAATCTTAGAAAAATAAAAATTTATAGATATGATCCTGATCTTGATGAGAATCCTACTATTGATAGTTTTGAGATAGATTTAAGCAAAACCGGTCCGATGGTTTTGGATGCTTTAATTAAAATTAAAAACGAAATTGATTCCACTGTAACTTTTAGACGTTCTTGTCGTGAGGGAATTTGTGGTAGTTGTGCAATGAATATTGATGGCACAAATACTCTAGCATGTATTAAACCTATCGAAGAAATCTCAGGCGATATTAAAATCTATCCACTTCCTCATATGAAAGTGGTAAAAGATTTAGTGCCAGACATGTCACATTTTTACGCTCAATATGAATCTATAGAACCATGGCTTAAAACTGATAGCCCAGCTCCATCCAATGCTGAAAGATTGCAGTCGATTAAAGACCGAGAGAAGCTTGACGGATTATATGAGTGTATATTATGTGCGTGCTGCTCCACTTTTTGCCCTAGCTATTGGTGGAATGGTGATAAATATTTAGGTCCTGCAATTTTACTTCAGGCATATAGATGGATTGCCGACTCACGAGATGATCATACAGGCGAGCGTCTTGAAGCTTTAGAAGATCCGTTCAAGCTCTACAGATGCCATACGATCATGAATTGTACCAAAACCTGCCCGAAAGGTCTAAACCCTGCTAAGGCTATTTCTGAGATAAAGGGTCTAATTGCTGAACGACACGGAGTGTAGTAGGGATGTTTTCCGAGCCACGCAACAATGTCGTCACGGGGTGACAGAAGAAAAATCGAACCACGCAGTAATGCCGAAAGTGTTTTCGAGTTTACATAACATGCAGTAGTTGTATCTTACATTTAGTAAAATAAATTAATTATTAAATGGAGATAAAAAATGAACTTAAATCAAAAAATAATAAAGCCAAAAATAGGGTTACTAGAACTAGCTAAGAGTCTTGGAAG
>DYDT01000007.1 GCA_020404485.1 Rickettsia endosymbiont of Diachasma alloeum
AATCTATTGCTTCATTTATTTTTTTATTCTTCTCTATTTGCATTTCTGTTACCTATATTTTTAATTACTTCTAATATAGGCTCAACAAAAATTTACACAATCATTGCAAAAGACTCATTTCTAACATTAGATTGGAATAAGCTTTAGCTTAAATTCTAAGGCACTTCCAGTGCCTACCATCAACCTACCGGCTCTCAGCCGGTAGTGGTTGAGCTTTTATTACTCCTTTTCTTTTTAATCTTGCATATATTCTATCTTTTAGATTTAAAGTAGCATGACCTCTATACTTACCTTTTTTTAAGATTATTAAAATATCCGTATCACTATGATAACCATTAATTAAATCACGTACCCAATCACCTCTTGCATATGATCCGTATAAAATAATCATGGCAATTTTATCTTGTGCAAGTTCTAAAATTTGTTGCACTATAAAATTGAGTCTACCATTAATATGTAAAGAGCGTTCAGGTAATAAGGTTTTCATTTATATATTTGTATTTTTTATTGTTTTACTGGATTGCTTCGTCAACTACTTTGTAATTTCCTTAGCTCAGATAGGAGAACCGATCCACGCAAGCAAATTTGCCACGGGATGATATGGGGAACGATCCATACAGGCAATGCCCATACGAGATGAAATTTCACTAATAATACTCTTTACCAATCTCAATCTTTGGGCGACCATTCGCTACTCGCCATTTATTAGTATCACGAAGCGATGGTGTGCAGCCGCAAAATTCTTGCTTATAAAAATGCTCTTCTTTAGCGATTTCATACATACGGCTTGCTCCGCCGTCTTTACGCCAATTATAAGTCCAGTAAGTTATACCCTCATAATGTGATGCTGCTTTAACTCCCGATTCATTAATCTGGTTCATGTCTTTCCATCTGGAAATACCAAGCGAACTACTAATAACCTTATAGCCGTTTTCGTGAGCGTATAAAGCCGTACGCTCGAAACGCATATCAAAGCACATAGAGCAGCGTTTGCCTCTTTCTGGTTCAAACTCTAAGCCTTTAGCACGTTTAAACCAGTTTTGCGGATCATAGTCAGCATCGATAAACTCAATATTATGCTTCTCGGCAAAGCGTATATTCTCATTCTTACGCAGTTCATATTCTTGTTTAGGGTGGATATTTGGATTATAGAAAAATAGCGTAAATTTAATACCGCTACTAATCATTTTTTCCATTAAAGGACCAACGCAAGGAGCACAACAAGTATGTAATAATACTTTCTCTTCACCGCCAGGTACTTCAAAAACTTCATTCATAATGTTTTTAATAATGCAATATAGTTAATATGGTTTCCCATAATTTTGTTATGTTTTTAACTTCTCAATTTCTTCTTTTTTCAAACCTGTAAAATCTATAATCTCATCTAAAGGCTTATTTCTTGTTAGCATCTTTTTAGCTATATTAATTTTTTCTTTTTTAATCTTTATTGCACTTCTAGCTCTTTCTTTCTCTATACCTTGTTGTTCCCAGCGGTGTGCTAAACTTCCCATAATAATTACTCCTAATTCAGGATTCAAATGTGATTTAAGTATTTTTTCTAATTCTATTTTATCATCTTCTTTTATTTTAGTCAAAGTATACGATATAGCTAACACGGAAAGGTTTTAGATATAGCTGTAGTTATAGCACATCTGAGATCCTTACACTGCTTAATGATTTTTCTTTGATGTGGCTATAGTTTTCCGGACAGTTAATAATAGACGATATTAACAGAAAGGATAAAAATGACAGATATAAAACCAAAGGTATATCCAGCTGAATTTAAAGAATCAGCGATTAAA
>DYDT01000008.1 GCA_020404485.1 Rickettsia endosymbiont of Diachasma alloeum
ATACATTGGTTACTATTTTGTATAATATTTCTACCCAATCAGCACGTTGGATAAGGCTTTTGCACTCAATATTTTGCCATCCGGAGATAACAAAATGAAAAATTGTCATGTAGTGAGATAATAATGGTGTTTTTGAGCATTTTATTACATATTATTGCACTTTATATATAAAATACGATTTGAACTTTAAAATGTACTTAAAGCCTGAAACAATAAAATATAACCAAACTATAATTAATAGATATAGCAAAACATGTAGAGTGAGTTTTGGGGATAATAAATGCAAAATAGATAAAAGCCTATATAGCGGAGTATACAAGATTAAAGAAATTCTAAAAGAAAGTTTAAGAATAGAAAGTTTAGATAAAGAAAATGGTTATTATAACGGTGGTCAAATTATATTTTGTGATAATAACTTTAGTAGTAAAGTTTTAAGCAATTTCGGTAATTTGTTTATATTAGAAGATATTATACCTGATTATGCTAAGGATGCTAGAGAAGTAAAAATTATATCAGGATGTGATAAAAATTTTATAACTTGTTGCAATAAATTCAATAATGCTATAAATTTTAGAGGCGAACCGCTAATACCTGAGAAAGATTTTATAAATTCACATTTAATATAATAATGAAACAAAGCTTTATAAAAGTGATTTTTAATGAATTAAAGACTATATTCAAAACAAGCAACAATATAGAGCAAAAGAAAGAAGTAGCATTGTTTGACTATTTTGAGATAGTAAGAGATAATTTAGCATATACGTTTCAAAAAATAATAAGAGAATATGAAAGAGACTAAAAGTTTTTTTACAAAAAATAATAGATTAAACAAAGGCTATGCTAAGAGTTTTCATTCTAATGAAATAGATAAAAATTTTTATCGTAAAAAGTTTGAGCATATATTGCCGCCAATTGATACAGTTACCGAATATGAAAATATTTATCCAGGTACTTTGGAAAAATTAGTAAATATGGCACAAAAAGAGCAAGCTCATAAGCATGAGATAGAATTACAAAATTTAAAAATAAAGGAAAAAGTTGCCAAATTAACTAGAATTTGTCTAACAATATTTGGTATTGTCGCTGTATTAGTATTCGGTATTTGTTTAATTATATCTTTCCCATTTTTTTAATAGAATATATAAAAATAAAGATAAAATATTTTATTTACTTGTAATTTAGAGTAAAATAAGTTAAATGCAATATAAAACAACATAAGACGGAGTAGTTTTATTTCTAAAAATAATTTTCCTAAAGCTAATAGAGAAATCAGAGCTAGAGAGGTTCGTTTAGTAGGCGAAAATGGTGAGATGCATGGCATCGTAAATATTAGGCAAGCACTTGATATGGCTGAAAGAGTTGGTCTTGATTTGGTTGAGATATCGCCTAATGCTGAGCCTACTGTATGTAAAATTTTAGATTTCGGTAAATTTAAGTACGAAAGCAAAAAGCGTTTGCATGAAGCACGTAAAAAGCAAAAAATAGTCGTACTTAAAGAAATGAAATTCAAACCTAATATTAGTATAGGTGACTTTGAAACTAAACTAAGGAAAATAAAAGAATTTCTAAAAGATGGTGATAAAGTAAAAATCTCTTTATGGTTTAAAGGTAGAGAAATTCTTCATAAGGATGTTGGTGAGAAATTATTTAAACGTATAGAAGTAGGATTAGAGGGGCTTGCTAAGATCGATCAGCAAGCTAAAATGGAAGGCAAACAAATGATAATGATAGTTAGCCCTGACAATAAAGTGTGATGGGGGCGTAATCCTGTCATCCCGTGGCTTGACCACGGGATCTCAGGACACGGATTGTGATACAAAATACCGCAATCAAGTTGCGGTATGACAAATACTACGCAAAGAAAACAACAATAAAAAAAATCAAACTATAATAAATTATGCCAATCAAACTTTTAATGCCTGCTTTATCTCCAACTATGACGGAAGGGAATTTAGCAAGGTGGTTAAAAAAAGAAGGGGATAAAATCAATCCCGGGGAAGTAATCGCTGAAATCGAAACTGATAAAGCAACTATGGAGGTGGAGGCGGTAGATGAAGGCACTCTTGCTAAAATAATCATTCCTCAAGGTAGCCAAAACGTGCCTGTGAATTCGTTAATTGCAGTATTAACCGAAGAGGGAGAAGAATTATCCGGAATTGAAGAATTTATAGCAAAAAACAATACTAACTCGCATAAAAAAGAAGAAATATCAAAATCTGTTGAAACTACAACTTCTCAAACTGTTAAAGAAGAAAATGTACCGATCGCTTTAGATCAAAACAATCTCAAGGTATTTGCTTCGCCGTTAGCTAAGAGACTCGCAAAAATTCAAAATGTAAGACTTGAAGATATTAAAGGTAGTGGACCGCATGGCAGAATAATCAAACAAGATGTGTTATCGTATAAAGGTGGATCAAAAGCCTTAAGCAATAAAATAGTCAGTAGAAATCCTGAAGAATATCGTTTAGTGCCTAATAATAATATACGTAAAATTATAGCTAAGCGTCTTCTTGAGTCAAAACAAACAGTTCCACATTTTTATTTATCAATAGAATGTAACGTTGATAAGTTACTAGATATAAGAGAAGATATTAATAGGTCTTTTGGTGATGATAAATCCGCAAAAATATCAGTTAATGACTTTATTATCCTAGCTGTTGCTAAGGCTTTGCAGGAAGTACCGAGTGCTAATGCATCGTGGGGAGATGATGCTATTAGATATTACAATAATGTTGATATTTCAGTAGCGGTAGCAATTGAAAATGGACTTGTTACTCCGATAATTAGAAATGCTAACCAGAAAAATATTGTAGAGCTATCTAGTGAAATGAAAGGGCTAATCAAGAAAGCTAGAGAAAATAAATTAACTCCCGAAGAATTCCAAGGCGGAGGGTTTACTATTTCAAATCTTGGTATGTATGGTATTAAAAATTTCAATGCTATAATTAACCCGCCACAAAGTTGTATAATGGGCGTTGGCAGTAGCTCAAAACGTGCTATAGTCAAAAATGATCAAATAAGTATAGCAACAATTATGGACGTAACTCTTTCTGCTGACCACAGAGTAGTAGATGGAGCAGTTGGAGCAGAATTCTTAGCTGCGTTTAAGAGGTTTATAGAAAGCCCTGCTTTAATGTTGTTGTATACTCGATGAACTTCAAAAATGGGCTACGTCGTCCTATAAGTACGCAGGTAGCTCACGTACCAAGCTTACGCTCCGCTCCTCGTCTTATGGACCGATTACTCTTTTTGAAGTTGATCTTCGTCTACCTATGCTTTATTAAATAGTAATAAGCAACCTCACCACAAATAAATCACAAATAAAATAATATGAATATTTCAAGCTTTTCGGGTAATCTGACAAAAATTTTAGGTAAGTATGAGGATTTAAGTGAAAAACTATCTTCAGGAATAGGAGGGGAAGCATTTGTTAAAGCTTCCAAGGAATATGCTGACCTTGAAGATATTGTTCAAAAAATTAGAGAGTATAATAAAGCTAAAGCTGAACTCGAAGAGGCTAATAATTTTAAGCAAGATCCTAGTTTAGATAAAGCAACTCTAGAAATGATTGAGGAAGAAATACGCAACCTTGAAGATTCATTACCAGGTCTTGAGCGTTCGGTAAAAATAGCATTATTGCCAAAAGATGAAGCGGATAGTAAAAGTGCTATTATTGAAATTAGAGTAGGAACAGGTGGTGCAGAGGCAGCACTTTTTGCGGCTAAGCTGTTTAATATGTATCAGAGATATGCAGAGTTAAAAGGGTGGCGTTTTGAAATATTATCTATTGATGAGACAGGAATAGGTGGATATAAAGAGGTTTCGGCATCTATAAAAGGCAAAGATGTATTCTCTAAGCTTAAATTTGAATCAGGAGTCCATAGAGTGCAGCGTGTTCCGGAAACGGAATCACAGGGGCGTATTCATACTTCGGCTGCTACTGTTGCTGTACTTCCTGAAGTAGAAGATGTTGATATTAAGCTTGAGGAAAAAGATTTAAGAATTGATACTTATAGAGCTTCGGGAGCAGGAGGGCAGCACGTTAATACAACTGATTCTGCTGTTCGAATAACACATATACCTACCGGTATTACCGTAGCACTGCAAGATGAAAAATCCCAACATAAAAATAAAGCTAAGGCATTAAAGATCTTACGTGCTAGAATATATGAAGAAGAACGTAGGAAAAAAGATCAAGAAAGAGCGGATAATAGACGTGAGCAAATAGGGTCTGGGGATCGTTCGGAGCGTATACGTACTTATAATTTCCCACAAGGACGTGTATCGGATCATCGAATAAATCTTACTCTTTATAAAATAGATGAGGTAATTAACGGACAGTTAGACGAATTTATCGAGGCTTTAATTGCAAATGATGAGGCTAAAAAACTTTCAGATATATAGGGGTTTCATATGGGGAAACGTAAAATATTAGAAGACTCTCAGAATAAGATAAGCAAAGAGTTAGCAAAAGAAAGATTAAAAATTGCAAAATTAAAATTTAAAGCTGAAAAGCTTGGCTTTGAATTGGATAATAGTACGATAAAACAGTTATCAGTAGTTTGTTCAAATTATAGAAGAAAAAAACAAGCTGAGAAAGCTGGATTTGTAGATAAAGATGGCAATGTAGATACAACGTCATACGATAGATATTTTAAAGAACAAACAGCAAAGAATGCTGGATTTGTAGATAAAGATGGTAACGCTGATACAACATCATATAATAAGTATCTTAGAGAAAAAACAGCAAAAAAAGTTGGATTTATAGATAAAGATGGTAATGCTGATACAAAAGCTTATGAGAAATATAGAAAAAAACAAGCGGCAAAAAAAGCTGGATTTATAAGTAAAGATGGTGAAGTAGAGCTAAGAAATTATAATAAATATATATTAAAACAAACTGCAAAGAAAGCTGGATTTATAGATGAAGACGGTAAAGTAAATGTCAAAGCTTATAGTAAGTACGCCAAAGAAAAGACAATAAAAAATGCCGGATTTATTTATAATGGTAAAGGAGATGTTAATGCTTATAAGAAGCATTTAAGAGAACAAAAAATAAAAAAAGTAGAAAATGATAATTATCCAAATATAAATAAATCGTATTATTTAGACATAGAAGAAGAAAGCTATTTAATTTTAGCTGGAATGAGTCAAGAATTTAGTTCTAAAATTATATGAAAAATAGAACAAATCTATAAGAGGTAAAGTATGGGTAAAGATGATGATTTTTGTTGTGTAATTACCTAAAAATGCATCATATGAAAACGTTTAAACAATTTATAGGTAATTAATGAAATCGCAAGCATCTATAAATGGTAAAATATGGCAGCGTAGAAGCGTTAACGAGGAGATAGTTGTAGAATTATGCCGTAGTTTTAAAATCAGTGATTTGCTTGCTAGAATGATATCTTTAAGGATTGATGATATAGCTAAAGCAGAAGATTTTTTAATGCCGAAAATCAAAAACTTGCTTCCTGATCCTTTCCATTTACTCGATATGCAAAAGGCAGTGGATAGAGCTATTAAAGCTATCTTAAGTAAGCAAAAAATATGTATATTTGCTGATTATGATGTTGATGGTGCTACTTCGTCAGCATTACTTAAAAATGTTTTCAAAGATTTAAATATTGTTTGTGATATTTATGTCCCTGATCGTATAGCTGAGGGGTATGGTCCTACTCCTTCTGCTATGCAAAAAATTAAAGATAATGGCACTGAATTATTAATAACAGTTGATTGCGGTGCGATGGCTCATGAAGCTTTAAAATATGCAAAGGATGCAAGGCTTGACGTAATCGTTATTGATCATCATATAGCTACTGAAATATTACCTGAAGCGGTAGCTATAGTAAACCCGAATCGTGTTGATGAGACAAGTGAATGTAAACATCTTGCAGCTGTAGGGGTTGCTTTTTTATTTGCAACTGGGATATTATCAGATTTAAAGAAGCAGAATTATTTTGAAAAGATTCTTCCGCCTAATTTGATGAAGTATTTGGATTTAGTGGCTCTTGGTACTGTGTGCGATATGGTAAAGCTTATTGGATTAAATCGTGCTTTTGTATCGAGCGGTTTAAAAATAATGCATCAAAGGCAAAATATCGGTATTAAAACATTATATGATATGGCAGGGCTTAATGAAGTCCCAAAGTGTTATCATTTAGGTTTTATTTTAGGTCCGCGTATTAATGCTGGCGGTAGGGTAGGAAAATCAAGTTTAGGTGCTAATCTATTATCTACCGATTGCTCTAATGAAGCTTTTAAATTAGCTGAAGAGCTTGAGAAGCATAATAATGAGCGTAAAGTCATTGAAATGCTGATGATAGAAGAAGCAATGGAAATGGCTAAGACGCAGCAAGATGATAGTTTATTATTTATTGTTAAAGAAGGGTGGCATCCTGGTGTTATAGGTATTGTTGCAGGGAGACTTAAAGAGAAGTTTGATAAGCCGGTAGCAGTCATAGCCCTAAATGACGGAATCGGTAAAGCATCATGTCGTTCTATTTTAGGTATTGATTTTGGTGCTGAGATTATCAATGCTAAGGTCAAAGATTTACTAGTTGCAGGCGGAGGGCACGCCATGGCAGCAGGTTTTACAGTAGCTGCCGAAAAAATACAAGAATTACAAGAATTTTTAAATAACGCTTTTAGAATTAGTCTAAATAAATTAGAAAACTATAAGCAAGCAGAATATGATCTTGACTTAAGTCTTAGTAGCGTCCATTTACCTTTAATGGAAGAATTAAGTACTTTAGAGCCTTTTGGTCAAGGTAATTATGAACCTATATTTAAATTTGATAATTTATTTGTACTAAAAGCGGATATAGTAGGAAGTAAGCATATCAGATGCTTGTTTACTCCCAATAAGAAAAGTTCTAGTAGTAAAGCATTACAAGCTATTGCTTTTAATTCGTTAGGTACTTCATTTGAAGAGGTATTACTTAGTCCTAAAGCACATAATATTTCAGTATTAGGAACATTAAAGACAAATAATTGGCAAAATAATTATACTATTCAGTTAATTATAAAAGATGTAATAATAACTTAAAAATGATGTTTATGAGCAATGTTTAAAAAATAAAAGATGCTTCTACAAAAATTTCCTTACTACATGACAATTTTTAGAGATGTAAGGACTAAATGGTTGATTTTTTTTGATAATTCATGATGATAGAGGCAAAAATACTTGGTTCATATATGACAGATCAATCCGCTCCTTTAG
>DYDT01000009.1 GCA_020404485.1 Rickettsia endosymbiont of Diachasma alloeum
AATGAATATTTCACGTAATAACTTCGTATAGCATACATTATACGAAGTTATACGAAAAAATGAATACTTCACTTACTCGCATGATTCAAGAAATTTTAATAGACCATATTTTATTTGATCTCTAGTGACGTACAACTGGAATACATAAATTTTCAGTATTAAAAAACATTATGATTATCAATTTCAGAAAATCTATTCTGAGAAAATGTAAAAAAGATAACTCGCTCTTCCGTCTGTAGATAATAGAGTATATTATTTTGATAACAGAGTCCACACACATGAAAATTATTTCTCGACATTCAGAGCCAATACTTTGAACAATAACTCTGGTTTTTTAGTGCAGAGTAGTTTGAAGTTATCTAGAGATAGAATTTTTGCTTTATTCGTCTGTATAAAATCGAAGGTTTTCTTCGATAACTTTGGCACATCGTAGTCATCTGCTTCAATCAGAATGGACACGGCTGTGTCAATCGTCAGTTTCTTCCCCAGGATACTAGCACACATGTCCTTCAGTTTTTTTATCTGATTCGTATAACTTCGTATAATGTATGCTATACGAAGTTATTACGATGGTAGAATTTAATGGTTCACGAAATTTACACAATTGATGAGACAGAGCCTCTAAGGCACTTCCAGTGCCTACCATCAACCTACCGGCTCTCAGCCGGTAGTGGTTGAATTTGAAAATTTGTTACCGCTTGTCCCTATCTTGCATGTAATTCAAGCTCAATTTGTGTAACCATCATATTACATGACTATCCGTGCTCAATAACCTACTTTATGTAAAATATCCTATTTTGCTTATAAAATACCTTATTTATAAGGCGGTATTATGATACCATGTTAATTGTGTAAGTGCCTCTTGCACGAATTCAAAATCTCTATAGAAATGTCTCGTATATTTAAGGTTTCTACTGCTAAATCCTTTTATTTATGTTATTTCCTCCGCAGAATCCAGTAAAAATAAAATATAAAAGCTCGATTTCTCTCGCTTTATGCTGAATCCAATGGACAAACCAGGTATGACATCGAGCCTTAAGTTAACACCTTTTGCAGGAATGATATAAGAACGTGCAACAATGCCTAGCAATCTATAGGATGACGCTCATAAATCTGTTCTATCACGCCGTCAAGACCCATTAAGAAAGTATAAACTTTTAGCCCAGGGAATTTTTCTTTGATTATCTTACGGGCTTTATTTAAAATTTCCGTATGTGCTTCGGTTTCTTTTTCTTTAGTGCTTAAACGTTCTTCAGCTATAAGCTTTTTATAAGCCCCACATTCACGATGATCAAGGAAAATGATTTGTTTGATGTTATGTAAGTCTTGTAGAATTTCTATAGTATCTTCTATAGTCTTTCCCCAATGGGTATATTTTTCATTAACAAGAGCAAGAGAAGCACCAGGAAGTGATACCTTATCGAAATCATCTTCTAAACCCAATTGCTTCATTAATTTGTCTGTTTCATCTATCAATCTAAAATCTACGCAACTTATTAAAAGAGTTGAAGCTTCATTTAGAGTTTTTAAATGTTCTTTACTTACTTCTACTTTTACAATCTTTTTATCGGCAAGCATATTTAATGAACCTAAAATTAAAAATATTTCTTACATGCTTTAAAGTAAGAATAACCAGTTATGATTGTTAAAAAGGCTGCAATCCATAAAATTATTTCTCCGATTAAATCAAGATAGATAATATTAGAACCTTTTGAGCCTAGTACTAATATTGATAAAGCAAACATTTGTAAAAAGGTTTTAGTTTTTGCAAGTGTTGATACAGGAACGCTAACTTTAACTAATGCTAAAAATTCTCGAAGACCGCTAACTAAAAACTCTCTTGCCAATATCAATAAACATGGAATTTCATCTACATCACTTTTCTTCAATAACATTATAATAACACAACCGACCAATAACTTATCAGCAATTGGGTCGAGCATTTTACCAAAACTTGTAACCAAATTATATTTTCTTGCAATATAACCATCAAAAAAATCCGTGATACTGGCTAACACAAATAGTAACGCTCCAAGTATACGGGCAAGAGGGCTATTAACATAAAATGTTAGTATAATAACTGGAATTGCAGCTATTCGGGCAATGGTCAAATAGTTAGGTAAATTTTTATCAATTTTCATCAATTATATTATAAACACTCCATTTATTTATCTAACTTATTGATATAATATTGTTGGATTATGGATAAAATATTGTTCCAAGACCAATATATTAAAAGACCTGCTGGAAAACTACTGAACATTACCAAAAAAACTAAAGGCATAAATTTCATGACTTGAGCTTGTACCGGATCAGCAGGCTCAGGACTCATTTTTTGTTGTAGGAACATAGTAATAGCCATTAAAATAGGCCATGCACCAATCATTAAGAATGAAGGTGGAGAAAATGGCAATAACCCAAATAAGTTAAAGATACTAGTAGGATCAGGAGCGGATAAGTCTTTAATCCAGCCATAAAATGGGGCTTGACGCATTTCAATAGTAACATAAAGCACTTTATAGATAGAGAAAAATACCGGTATTTGAACAAGTATAGGCAAACAACCAGCTACGGGATTAACTTTTTCCTTTTTATATAAAGCCATAATTTCTTGATTTAAACGAGCTTTATCATCACCATATAAATTTTTTATCCTATTGATTTCAGGCTGTAAATTCTTCATTCTTTTCATTGAACGATAGGATTTATTAGCCAAAGTAAACATCAGTAACTTAATAATAACAGTAACTATTAAGATACTAATACCGAAATTACCAACATATTTATAAAAGAAGTTCATAGCATAGAAAACCGGCTTAGTAATTATATAAAACCAACCGAAATCTATAGCTCTATCAAATAATTTAATGTTATATTGTTTTTCGTATTTGTCTAGCAAATCTACTTTCTTTGCTCCAGCAAAAAGTCTTCCTTTGATAGAAAAATTTTCACCTGGTTTAACTATTTGTACAGGCGAAATAAAATCTACTTGGTATCGCTCTACTTCTTGTTTAACTGCATAATTAAAGTTTGAACTATAATTACTTGATTTATCAGGGATTAAAGAAGTAAGCCAATATTTATCAGTAATTCCGATCCAATCAATTTTACTTACAGTAAATTTCTCACTCTTCTTATCCTTAATATCATCATATGAATATTCTTTTAGGTTTTCGTCTATACACCCAATAGGACCTTGGTGTAGTATATTTACGGCTTTTTCTACAGCAGTATATTTACGATTTATTAAGCCGTAAGATTGCACAGGAAGTTCTTGATTGCTATTATTGACGATGGTTTGTTCTATGGTAAATAAATAATTTTCATCTACAGTCATAGCTATTAAAAATTTAATACCATCCTCATTAACCCAAAATAAATTAACTGGTTTTTCAGGTGTCAATATTTCACTATCACTATTCCATATAGTTTCGTTATTAGGTAGCTTTACGTTAGATAAGTTACTTACCCATCCTATCTCTGCAAAATATGCATCTTTAGTATCAGATGGCGAAAATAATACTACTTCAGGGCTATTTTCAGATAAATCTTGCTTATATTTTTTCAAAATTAAATCATCAAATCTAAGTCCTTTTAATGAAATAGAGCCAGAAAGTGCATTTGAATCTATTTTAATACGTGGTGCTTGAGTTGCTTTTTCAACAATAACAGGTGTAGCTTCTAATTGTGTAGATTCTTTTTTCTTTAAATCCTTTGCTTTTTGTAATGCTATTTGTTGTTGCTTTTGCTGTTCCGGCTTTACAATAAAATATTGCCAACCAAAAATTATACCTAAAGACAGTACAATGGCTGCTATAAGATTAACTATATTATTATTCATTAGTAAGTACTTAATTTTTTATATTTTAGAGCTTTAAATTTTATAGGATTTAAATAAAATAATCAAGGATATACTCGTTTAATTTGAAAAATTGGCTATAGTGTAATTAATAAACTTGATACGAGCGAATTTTGCAGGATTCGCCTGTGCTCACGTATTAAGTATACGCTCCGCTTCTTACCTTATAAACTCCTTACTCTTTTCCAAATTAAACTTGGTCTATCTACATTTTCTGTTAGATTATCTTTTTGGATATTATGGTCAAGCCACGGGAAGCATTGTTGCGTGGATACCAAATCGTCATTGCGAGGAAATTACGAAGTAATTGTACGTACGCAATCCAGTATAAAAGTGCTAGTGAAAATACTATAAGTAAGTAGAACAAAACCTATTTAAAATAATAAAATTTTAAATAGGTAATGATGAACAGAAAATATAGACACTTATCTCGCGAAGAGAGATATGAAATAAAAAG
>DYDT01000010.1 GCA_020404485.1 Rickettsia endosymbiont of Diachasma alloeum
AACCTTTTTGCAGTAAAAATTCATCAAGTCTTATTTTAGTCATTGTAAATTAAGTAATACTTGATTTTGTAATTTAAACAATTCTGAAGCACCTGCTTTTGCAAGTTTTAACATTTCTAAAAATTGCTCTTCAGAAAAAGGTTTTTTTTCTGCCGTTCCTTGAATCTCAATTAAGTTTCCATTACCTGCAAACACAAAATTACTGTCTACTTCAGCGTCACTATCTTCTAAATAATCCAAATCTAAAATAGGCTGACCTTTATATATACCGCAAGAAACGGCAGCAACTTGGTTAATTAACGGGTTTACTTTTAAAATTCTTTTCTTCATTAATGATCTAATAGCTAAATGCAAAGCTACATAACTCCCTGTTATGGCGGCAGTTCTAGTACCTCCGTCGGCATTAATCACATCACAATCTATAGTAATTTGTCGCTCACCAAATTTTTGTAAGTTAATTATCGAACGCATCGTTCTGCCTATTAAACGTTGTATCTCTTGCGTTCTGCCTGATTGTTTACCTTGCACCGCTTCCCTTTTATTACGCTGAGATGTAGAACCCGGGAGCATGCTATACTCTGCGGTAATCCATCCTCTGTTCTGGTTACGTAAAAATGGCGGCACTGTCGTATCATAACTTGCACTACACATAACATGAGTGTTACCTATTTTAATAAGACATGATCCTTCTGCGTTAATAAGAGGGGATAATTCTAATAAAATAGGACGTAATTGATTGCTTTTTCTGCCTGACTGCCTCATAATGTAAATTTATACCTCTAATAGATGAAGAATAGGTAGACGAAGTTTTATTTTGAAAAGATTTTAAATAAAACAAGTATACCCCATTGAAAATTTTAGATTTTTTATTATATCTTATACTATAAGTAAATCAATAATAGTTATACGATGACGGACAATAATATAGAAAACAACGAAGAAGAAATAAATGATATTATCGAAGAAACACAAAATACTGATACTAATTCAGAAATAGCAGACTTAAAAGCCCAAATAGAGGAGCTGAAAGATAAGCTAATTAGAGCAAGTGCTGAAATAGATAATACGAGAAAGCGTTTAGAAAAAGCACGTGATGATGCAAGAGATTATGCAATTACTACATTTGCTAAAGAGCTTCTAAACGTTAGCGATAATCTATCTAGAGCGTTAGAGCATAAACCACTAGACGCTTCAGTAGAAGTAACAAATATTATTGCTGGCGTTCAGATGACTAAAGATGAGCTAGATAAAGTATTTCATAAACATCATATAGAAGAAATAAAGCCGGAAATAGGATCAGTATTTGATTATAATTTGCATAATGCAATTTCTCAAATAGAGCATCCCGATCATGAACCTAATAGCGTTATTACTATAATGCAAGTTGGCTATAGAATTAAAGATAGATTACTTCGTCCTGCAACTGTTCAAGTAACCAAAAAAACATAATATTTTGAAGTAAATACATATGAATAAAACCGCTATATTTTGGCTTCTTTTTGTAGGCATTTTTATAAGCGGTTTTATGCTAATTTCAGAAGCAATAAGACCATTTTTTATTGCTTTTATAATTTCTTATTTACTTCAACCTGCTATAGAATTTGTTGCGTCAAAATTTAAATTATCAAATAAAATTTCATCTATTGTAGTTTATTTGATATTTTTAAGTATATTTTTTACTGCACTTACTCTTTTAGTACCAGTAATTTATGGGCAGGTCTCTACTTTTGTGAATAATATCCCTAAATATAAGGATTATTTTCAAGCAGAGATATTACCGCCTATAATGACAAAAATTTATGCAGTAGAGCCTAATATCGCTGATAAGATAAAGGATTCTTTAAGTAATTTCATAAATAGCATATTCACTATACTTGGCAGCCTTGCTAATAATTTTTGGCACTATACTCTCATTACAATTAATATATTTGTCTTATTTTTACTTATCCCTATAATATTATTCTATTTCTTACGTGATTGGACGAAAATTATCGAAAATATGAAATCATTACTACCGCTAAAAAGCAGGCACAAAATCCTTGGAATATTATCCTCTATTAATAGCCTGATTGCTGCTTATATAAGAGGTCAGCTAAATATCTGCTTAATGTTATCTATCTATTATAGTATCTCATTTACTGTAATAGGTATTGATCTTGCTCTTTTACTTGGAATCCTAACAGGTTTTTTAGTTATCATTCCTTTTATCGGCACTTTTATCTCTTTTCTTCTAACTCTAACTGTCGGATATTTAACCTTTGGTGCAACCACAAAACTTTTTTATATAATAGTGGTCTATTTGATCGGAAATATTTGTGAGTCATATATTCTAACACCTAAAATTATTGGTGATAAAATAGGGCTGCACCCGCTTTGGATTATATTCTCAATTTTTGCTTGCGGTAGTCTATTTGGCTTTATTGGAATATTTTTTGCTATACCAATAGCTGGCGTCACAAAGATTTTACTTTTTAATGCGATTAAGTTATATAAATCTAGTAGATTTTATCGTTTGGAGGGGTAATTAGTTACTATATCATTCCCGCTTAAGGCTTGCGCTTGCGTGGATTAGTTTTTCCGTCTGAGCTAAGGAAATTACGAAGTAATTGTACGTACGCAATCCAGCATAAAAATGCTAGCTTATAGCATTTTTATTATTTTTTCTTGATTGCCACGCTCATTTCATTCGCGTAGCTCAGACGACTTAGTATCCACGCAACAATGCCTCCCGCGTAGGCGGGAATCTAGTAATGAAAAAACTTAAATACGTTAAATCTCTAGTGCTAAAAGCTCGATTCATCTCGCTTTACACTAGATTCCCGCCTCCACGAAAATGACATAGAAGCCGCGGGGTGATTTACTACTTTAGAAAAATACCTTATACAAAAAAGGCTCAAGTAAAACAATGGTGTGCAGCAAATGGTAAAACATAACTTCCAACTATAGCTATTAATTATCAATTTCCATATTTGTTCAACAGAAAAAATACTAAAAGCTGCCATAAAACTAATCACAATAGTAGTATCGATAAATAATGAGATACAAGTACTAACATTACTTCTTAACCACAAATATTTCCCATTGGTTAATTTACGTATCCATAAATATATATTAACATCAATTGCCTGAGCAATATAGCATGCAATAATAGAGGCAAGGAATGCTACGCTATAATAACTAAATACTTTATTAAATGTCTCATCATTGATTTTTGACCATTCAGTAGCCGGCAAGTAACTTATAAATATTATAATTATAGTAACTAAAATATTCATATATATTGCTAATCTGATGCAAAAATTAGCTTTTTCTTTTTCGTATAGCTCAGTAATTATATCAGTAATTAAAAATGTTAAAGGGTATAATATTGCTCCTGCAGATAACTCAAACTTATGAAATGGTATTTGTAACATAACAAATTTTTGATACATTAAGTTACCAAGTATTATAAGAGTAGAAAATACTATACAAAGTCCTACATAAATTTTTTCGCTATTTGTCATAGTTAGCTATTTATCTCTCCGATATTATCTATTATTATAAACTAAACTATTATAATAAATAATTTACAAAATAATGACAAACACTAAATATTACCCAGAAGTTAGCTCAAATGCTGATTTTGCAGTCATAGAGAAAGAAATATTAAAATTTTGGCAAGATAATAATATATTCCAGAAATCTATTGATAATCGTACTGGAGATGCTGAGTTTATCTTTTATGATGGTCCGCCTTTTGCCAATGGGTTACCGCATTATGGGCATTTACTTACTGGCTTTATTAAAGACGTATATGCCAGATATCAAACAGTTAGAGGCAAGAAAGTAGAACGTCGTTTCGGTTGGGATTGTCACGGGCTACCCGCTGAAATGCAATCTGAAAAGGAGCTTGGTATTTCAGGGCGTCTTGCTATTACTAATTTCGGTATAGAGAAGTTTAACGCTCACTGTAGAGATTCAGTAATGAAATATGCCGGCGAGTGGGAGCAATACGTAACACGTCAAGCAAGATGGGTGGATTTTCAGAATTCTTATAAAACGATGGATAAGAATTTTATGGAATCAGTGCTTTGGGCATTTAAAGAGTTATATAATAAAGGATTATTGTATGAATCTATGCGGGTAATGCCTTATTCTTGGGCATGCGAAACTCCGCTTTCTAATTTTGAAACAAGACTTGATAATTCATATAGAGAGCGAGCGGATAAAGCAGTAACAGTTAGTTTTGTACTGGACGAGATTCCTGCTTTCGCAGGAATGACAAAAGGGGAAGAATACCGACTCCTGGCTTGGACGACAACGCCATGGACATTGCCGTCAAATCTAGCCTTAGCAGTCGGTAGCGATATTGACTATGCATTAGTTCCTAAAAGTGATATTTGCTATATCATAGCTGCCTCTTCAGTTTCTAAATATGCAAAAGAATTAGAGTTAAAAGGCGATGAGCAATTTACGATAATCAAAGGCTCAGAGCTTCAAGGATTAAGCTATAAGCCGTTATTTGACTATTTCAAAGATCATCCGAATAGCTTTAAGATATTTGCCGGCGATTTTGTTGTTGAGGGTGATGGCACAGGGGTGGTACATATGGCTCCTGGCTTTGGTGAAGATGACCAAATACTTTGTGCATCGAAAGGCATAAAGCTCGTTTGCCCTGTGGATAATAGCGGTAAGTTTACCAAAGAAATCCCCGATTTAGAGGGCTTACAAGTATTTGATGCAAACGACAAAATAATAATCAAGCTTAAAGAGCAAGGCAATTGGCTAAAAACCGAGCAGTATATCCATAATTATCCGCACTGTTGGCGTACGGATACCCCGCTTATATATAAAGCTGTTCCATCATGGTATGTAAAAGTGACCGAGTTTAAAGATAGAATGGTAGAGCTGAATCAGCAAATTAATTGGATACCTTTCCACGTTAAGGACAATTTATTTGGTAAATGGCTTGAGAATGCTAGAGATTGGTCAATAAGCCGTAATAGATTCTGGGGAACTCCTTTGCCGGTATGGAAGTCTGACGATCCGAAATATCCACGCATAGATGTTTACGGCTCTATTGAGGAGTTAGCAAAAGATTTTGGCGTTAAAATTACTGATTTACATCGTCCATTTATTGATGAACTCACGAGGGTCAATCCTGATGATCCAACCGGTAAATCAGTAATGCGTAGGATAGAAGACGTATTTGACTGTTGGTTTGAAAGCGGCTCAATGCCGTACGGGCAAGCACACTATCCTTTTGAAAATAAGCAGTGGTTTGAGGATCATTTTCCGGCAGATTTCATAGTTGAATATTCAGCACAAACACGTGGTTGGTTCTATACTTTAATGGTATTATCTACTGCCCTATTCGATCGTCCACCGTTTTTAAATTGTATATGCCACGGGGTAATTTTGGATGCCACCGGTCAAAAATTATCAAAACGTCTAAATAATTATGCTGATCCATTAGAGCTATTCGACAAATACGGCTCTGACGCTTTAAGGGTAACAATGCTTTCTTCCAATGTTGTTAAAGGTCAGGAGCTACTGATTGATAAAGACGGCAAAATGGTATTTGATACGCTTCGTTTATTTATCAAACCTATCTGGAACGCTTACCACTTCTTTACTATGTATGCTAATGCCGACCATATTAAAGGCGGACTTAATTTTACATCTGAAAACGTTTTAGACAGTTATATATTATCTAAGCTCAAAATAGCGGTAGAGAAGATTAAAGAGAGTTTAGACAATTTTGATACTCAATCAGCTTATCATGCAGTTTCAGATTTTTTTGAAGTACTAAATAACTGGTATATTAGACGAAGCAGAGCTAGATTTTGGAAAAGCGAAAAAGATGCAGATAAGCAAAATGCTTATAATACTCTATATACCTGCTTAGAGACTATGGCTACCTCTATGTCGTCTCTAGTGCCGCTTATTTCGGAAGCGATATATTTGGGGCTAACAAATACTGTCATCCCGCGACTTGATCGCGGGATCTCAGGAGGTGAGCCTGTGATACAAGATCCCGCGATCAAGTCGCGGGATGACACCCTACACCCATCCGTCCATCTATGCAACTATCCTGATCTTTCAGAGTTTAAAATAAATAGTGAGCTAGTGGATACTATGGATACTGTGCTAGATATTTGTAGTAACAGCCTATTTATCAGAAGTATCGAAAACGCACGTGTAAGACAACCGCTTAGCAGTATAACTATTATCAGCAAAAATAATGATAAACTAAAAGATTTTGAAGATTTGATTAAAGATGAGATCAATGTTAAATCAGTAATTTATCGTGATGATTTAGAGAATTATGCAAGCAAAAAACTATCGATTAATTTCCCGTTACTTGGCAAGCGTCTTCCGACTAAAATGAAAGATATAATAGCTGCTTCTAAAAAGAACGAATGGGAAACAACAAACGGCGGTTTAAAGATTTGTAATGAGACCTTAAATAGCGATGAATACAAGCTTATATTAGAGCCTCATTCACATATTAAAGGTGCTAGCAGCTTTGCCCATAATAGCAATTTATTGATACTTGATCTCGAGCTAATCCCTGAGTTAATAGACGAAGGAATAGCTCGTGACATTGTACGCTTCATACAACAAGCTCGAAAAAATGCCGATTTTGCCATAACAGACAGGATTTTAATCGATATAGATTTACCAAAAATAATTGATATTTATGGTGAGTTTATTAAGGAACAAACCTTAGGTGAATTTGCTAAAGATTTCACTCCTGATCATATTAGTGAAATCGAGCTAGAAAACCACAAACTACAACTAAAAATTAAGAAAGTAAATTGATAGTTAATTCATTAATATTTAGTTAATATTTCATATTGATAATTTACCTTTATTACTTTATAGTACGCCCGCTATAAATTAATTAAGGTAAATTATCATGAAAAAAGCCCCCTCTTTAGCTCTAGGAAATTTTTTTAAAACTAAAAAACAAATTTTAAAAGCAGATATTCATAAACTTATAAAAACCAATCAAACCAACTATGTTGATCCTAAATATGGAACAGCATTAAATAGAGCAATTAAACTAAAAGATGAACAAATAATAGCAGAATTGTTAGCAAGGAAAGTTGATATAGATAAAGCTATTTATTTTGCAATAGGTCATGAATATACCCTAGAAGAAATTAAAACATTAATTTCCTTATCTCCAGCAGAACTTCCTGATGAGTATCTTTATAAATCAGTCCATAAAGGACGTTTAGATCTAGTTAAATATTTTATTGAAGAAAAAGGATTTGATGTTAATACTACAATTAATAATCCTGTACACGGAGGTGCTATATTAAGTATTGCCACTATGGAGGAACATACTAAGGTAATAGATTACCTACTAAAGAAAGGGGCCACTCCATCTCAAGGCGTTATATCCGCAATAATTAAAGGTAATGTAAAAATCTTAAAAAAGTTATTTGAATATGGTGCAACAGCTCACGATGGCTATTCAGAAGACCTTGTTGCTTTATTAGTAAATGCTGCAATACCAGCTAATGATCCCACTTGTTGCAAAAGTTCGGATTCTGAAACAAAAGAAGATTTATCTAATTATGTAGAAATACTTAAATTTTTATTAGAGCATGGCGGTAATCCTAATGCTGAAATTTTAGAAAGAGGAACAGTAATTCTTATAGCATTATCTGCACTTATGGATGAGCCAGAAAATGTTATATATAAAAATATTTGTAAATTATTAATTCAGCATGGAGCCGATACTTCAAAATTTAAAAGTTATACAAAAACTATAACTATGCTAAAAAAGGAAATGGGGTTGGAAGCAAAAGTGATTGATAATGACGATTTTAAAGATGAAGGGTATATTTCTGATTCTGCTGACGCTAATCAACCATCTAAAAAAGGTTCTAAATTAGTGGATACTTCTTCTAATGTTAGCAACGGAAGTAAAATGATACAGAGCAACGGATAAAAATTGATACAGTATTAATAGTGTATCCTCCTGGTAAGGAGGTAAAAAAGAATGTTAATACTGGAGCAAATAATGG
>DYDT01000011.1 GCA_020404485.1 Rickettsia endosymbiont of Diachasma alloeum
AAAAAGCACTAGTGGAGAAAATGAATTCTATGATTCATAGAATTCTACCTAAAAATACAGATATTACAACCGTTACACAAAGAGGTCTTGACAATATTGCTGAGATTTTAAATAACATACCAAGAAAGATTTTTGGGTATAAAACACCCAATGAAATTTCGTAATAACTTCGTATAGCATACATTATACGAAGTTATACGAGTGAGCAAAAAAATATAAAAAACGTTAAATTATTTCAATCAGTTTTTGTCACAAACTTAATAATGATAATTATAATACTTGCCAAAGTTTCATAAGATAAATAGAATTATCTAGGAAAATGTTAATAAGGAAAAACAAATATGTTAAATGTAAATTTTACTGACCAAGAATCAATAAACACTCAAGCATTAATAGTGTTTATTGATGACAAATTAAAACTTGATAGTGACCTAATAAACCTTGACCAACAACATCATGGTTTGATATCCAAAACCATTGCAAATAAATTACAATTTACTGGTAAATATGGACAAATCAAAATTATTCCCTCCGTTGTTAAATCAGGGGAAGTAAAATATTTAGTACTAACAGGTCTTGGAAGCGAAGAAAAACTAACCGAAGTTAAGATTGAAGAGTTAAGCGGTAAAATATTACAGAATGTTACTAATGCTAAAATCACTACTATTGGCTTAAAAATTAAGAATAGAATAAGCAGTTTTACATCATCGCTTGTTGCATCTTTAATTGCTAGCGGTGCATTACTTGCTTCCTACAGATTCGATAAATATAGAACAACTTTAAAGGAAGCAGATAAGTTTGTTGTAGAGTCATTTGAAATTTCTACAGATAATAACGTAGAAGCAGCAAAGTTGTTTGAAGTTAAAAAATTAATTGCTGAAGGAGTCTTTTTCACAAAAGATATTAGTAACGAGCCATCAAATATTAAAACTCCGCAAATGTATGCTGAAAGAATAGCAGATACACTTGAAGAATTAAATGTTGATGTTTCTATTCTTGGTGAAAGAGAAATGAAAAATCTTGGCATGGGTGCTCTTCTTGGAGTTGGTCAAGGTTCACAAAATGAATCAAAACTAGTGGTAATGGAATATCAAGGTGCAAATAAAGATGCTCCTTATATTGCTTTGGTTGGCAAAGGAGTAATTTTTGATACTGGCGGCATATCTCTAAAGCCATCGAATAATATGCATTTAATGAGATATGACATGTGTGGTTCTGCCGCAGTAGTGGGTGCTATGATTGCGGTTGCTAGTCAAGAATTGCCAGTAAATATCGTAGGTGTTGTAGGACTTGTTGAAAATATGCCGTCAGGTAATGCACAACGTCCTGGTGATGTTGTAACTACTATGTCAGGGCAAACTGCCGAAGTTTTAAATACCGATGCAGAGGGGCGTTTAGTTCTTGCTGATGCCGTTTGGTATGCACAAGAGAAATTCAAACCTAAATGCGTGATTGACGTTGCTACTTTAACTGGTGCTATAGTGGTGTCTTTAGGTCCTACATATGCTGGTTGTTTTTCTAATAATGATGAGCTTGCTGATAAACTAATAAAAGCTGGTGAGGAAGTAAATGAAAAATTATGGAGAATGCCGCTTCATGAAGATTATGACGCAATGATTAACTCCGACATAGCTGATATGGCAAATATCGGTAATGTGCCAGGAGCTGCCGGAAGTTCTACCGCTGCTCATTTTATCAAACGTTTTATTCAAGAGGGAGTAGAATGGGCACATTTAGATATAGCAGGTGTTGCAAATAGCAACAAATCTTCATCGCTCGGTCCGAAAGGTGCTGTAGGTTATGGTGTAAGGCTACTTGAGAAATTTATAAAGGAAAATTATGAACAGTAAGCCTTATATATTTGTTATAGGTAATGAAAAAGGCGGGGCAGGTAAAACAACCTGCTCTATCCATTTAATAGTGGCACTACTTTATCAAAAATATTCAGTTGTAAGTATTGATACTGATTCTCGCCAAAGTTCTTTAACTAATTACCTAAAAAATCGAGATTTATATAATGAGCAAAATCCTGACAAACCAATATTAGTATCAAGGCATTTCCATGTCAAAGAAAGTTCTGAAGAAGAACAGGCAAATAGTTTTGAGCAGATATTAAAAGACAATATGGATGCTGATTATATAGTAATCGATACGCCAGGTAGCCATACTGCCTTATCAAGGCTTGCTCATTCTTATGCGGATACGATTATTACACCGATAAATGATAGCTTTTTAGATTTAGACGTAATAGCGAAAGTTGATAATAAAGATGAAATTATCAGCCCGTCAATTTATAGTCAAATGGTGTGGGAACAGAAAATGCAGCGTGCTAGCCGTGATAGAGGAAGTATAGATTGGATAATTTTACGGAATCGTTTAAGTAACCTTGATGCTCTAAATAAAAGACGTGTTAGTAATGTCCTAAATAAGCTTGCTAAAAGAATCAATTTTAAACTTACTGAAGGTTTTAGTGAACGTGTGATATATAGGGAGTTATTTCTGCAAGGCTTAACTCTACTTGATTTAAAAGTTGCAAATTATGACCGAGCATTTAATAGTTCACATATAGTGGCTCGTCAAGAACTAAAAAACCTCTTAAAATTCCTAAATATTACTTTTGCATCCTAGATAATTTTATTGCAGGATTTAGCTATTTTGATTATAGTGAGTTGATTTAAAAAGAAAAATTAAGATGCATAAATATAGAACTCATAATTGTAACGAATTAAAAATTTCCGATGTTGGAGCTGAAGTAAAACTATCTGGTTGGGTACATAGAAGAAGGGATCACGGCAATCTAGTTTTTATAGATTTACGTGATCATTATGGCATAACGCAAATCGTATTTACCGATCAAAATCCCCAGCTTATGGACGATGCTAGCCGTTTGCGTTATGAATCTGTTGTTACCGTAATCGGAAAAGTAGTAGCAAGATCAGAAGAGACTATTAATAATACGCTTCCAACTGGTCATATAGAAGTTTTAGCTGGTGAGTTTATTATTGAATCAGCTGCTGATACTCTGCCATTTGTGATTAATACGGAAAAAGATGCACCAGAAGACTCAAGGCTTAAACATCGTTTTCTAGATTTAAGACGTGAAAAGCTGCATAATAATATTATGCTTCGTTCGCAAATTATCTCTCATATTCGTCATTTAATGACCGCAAGAAATTTTACCGAATTCCAAACACCTATTCTAACGGCTAGCTCGCCTGAAGGGGCTAGAGATTTCTTAGTACCTAGCAGGTTGCATCCAGGCAAGTTCTATGCATTACCGCAAGCACCGCAACAATTCAAACAGCTGTTGATGGTATCAGGGTTTGACCGCTATTTCCAAATCGCCCCATGTTTTCGTGATGAAGATGCAAGAGCTGATAGATCGCCAGGAGAGTTTTATCAGCTAGATATTGAGATGTCGTTTGTTACGCAAGAAGATATATTCAGCACAATCGAGCCAGTCATGTATGAGTTATTTACTAAATTTACAGATAAGAAAGTATCAGAAGCACCTTTTATCCGTATTTCATATAATGAGTCTATGTTAAAATATGGCTCTGATAAGCCTGATTTGCGTAATCCTATTATTATTGCCGATGTAACAGAAATATTTAAAGATTCCGATTTTACTATTTTTAGAGAAAATATCAAAAAAGGTAGTATTGTGCGAGCAATCCCTGCTCCGAGTGCTGCCGGTCAACCTCGTAGTTTTTTTGATAAAATGATAGAATTTGCAATATCGGAGGGAGCAGGAGGGCTTGGTTATATTCAGTTTAGTGAAAGCGGTGAAGCAAAAGGACCGGTAGCAAAGTTTTTGAGCTTAGAGCAGTTAGAGAATTTAAAAGCTGCTGCTAATATTAGTAATGGCGATGCGGTATTTTTCGCGAGCGACAAAAAAGATAAAGCTGCAAAACTTGCCGGTAAGGTGAGAATTAAACTTGCTGACGAGCTAAATTTACTTAAAAAAGATTGCTTTAAATTTTGCTGGATTACTGATTTCCCATTCTATGAATTAAACGAGGAAACCGGTAAAATTGATTTTAGTCATAATCCGTTTTCTATGCCTCAGGGTGGTTTAGAAGCTCTTGAGAATGCAAAAACAACGGAAGAACTACTTGAGCTTACTGCGTATCAGTATGATATTGTTTGCAATGGTATAGAACTTTCTAGTGGTGCTGTTAGAAATCATAAACCAGAAATAATGTATAAGGCATTTGCCATAGCCGATTATAGTGAAGAGGAAGTAGATAAAAGATTTGGTGGCATGATTAGAGCGTTTAAATTTGGTGCACCACCGCACGGTGGTATAGCTCCAGGTATCGACCGAATCGTTATGTTACTTGCAGAAGCTACTAATATAAGAGAGATAATTGCTTTCCCGTTAAATCAGCAAGCTGAAGATTTACTAATGAATGCCCCGAATTATGTTGAGGATAAGGCATTAAAGGAGCTAAATGTCATGCTATCCCCATCTGCTAGAAAGAATGCGGAGAAAGAGTAGGGATTTATAGTTATTACCTACCGCATCAATAGCACTCAAACAACAGAATATAGTGAAATATATTAAATTATCTCTAATAGCGAATTACAAAAGTAATTTGCTATTGATAAAACAATTATTTCACTTTTACCTTTTATCGGCTCTGTCTCATCAATTGTGTAAATTTCGTGAACCATTAAATTCTACCATCAAGTTAGCTTGTACATTGTATGGCTCAGAGAATGCCCTACATGCGTAATAACTTCGTATAGCATACATTATACGAAG
>DYDT01000012.1 GCA_020404485.1 Rickettsia endosymbiont of Diachasma alloeum
AGAAGCTCATAAACCAACTGCTATTTCTAACATTAGATTGGAATAAGCTTGAGCTTAAATTCTAAGGCACTTCCAGTGCCTACCATCAACCTACCGGCTCTCAGCCGGTAGTGGTTGAGATTTTTTGTGTTATTAAAGTTAATTTTCTTTAATTTTTAATAATTAAAATTATGTTTAGATTATTTCTATTTTTATTAATTCTTACAAACTTCACTTCTTGTTCGTCTAATAATCAAGATGTTAAACCATCAAAAATAGAATATTATGAGAATATTCCTTCAAATAAAAAATGTTTACCAAATAGCAAAACTGTTTTGGTAGGAGGTTGTTTTGATGTGTTACATTATGGTCACCTAGAGTTTTTACGTAAGGCTAAACAACAAGGTAAATATTTAATCGTTGCTTTAGAACCTGATCAAACAATTATTAAATATAAAAAGCGGAAACCTATTCATAATCAACTGCAACGAGCAAAAATTTTAAGTTCCCTTACATTTGTTGATAAAGTATTTATGTTACCTGAGCTAAAAGGTTTTCATGATTATACAACATTAGTACAAAATACTTGTCCTTCTATAATTGCCGTAACAAGGGATGATCCTCAGCTAACTAATAAACAAGCTCAAGCTAAATTAATAAATGCACAAGTTATAGAAGTTATAGACCTAATACAACATCCTGATTTAGGCATAGTTTCCAGTTCAAATATTATTAAGAGTATATAATTTTTTCAAAAAATTTATCGATTTTTACTTTAATAAAAATACATATACATTTATATTAGTATAGAAATAATTTGTATTATGTACTTTATGAAGAATGTTATTACTTTAATTGGCTTAGTTTTATTTAGTAGTTTTTGCTTTGCTTCCGAGCCTTTGCCTTGGCAAATGGGATTTCAGCCACCCGCAAGCCCGATCATGGAGGAGTTACATAAATTCCACGATTTCTTACTTTATATCTCTACTGCTATAGTTTTATTTGTCGCAGGATTACTAGCTTTTGTGTGTGTTAGATTTAATGCAAGAAATAATCCAGTGCCGGCAAAATTCTTGCATAATGTTTTAATAGAGATTATATGGACTGTAATACCTATAATAATTTTAGTGATTATTGCTGTACCATCTTTTAGAATATTGCGTCATGCTGAAAAAATACCTCAAGCAGACTTAACTATTAAAGTAGTAGGTTATCAATGGTACTGGCATTATATATATCCTGATCATAATGATATAGAATTTGATAGCGTCATGATCTCAGATGAAAACCTAAAACCTGACCAGAAAAGATTATTAGATGTTGATAATAGGATTGTAATACCTGAAAATGCTACAGTAAGATTTCTTGTAACTGCCGGTGACGTAATACATAGCTTTGCCGTTCCGTCTCTTGGCTTTAAAATAGATGCCGTACCAGGAAGAATTAACGAAACATGGACAAGAATTGCCAAAAAAGGCGTATATTACGGGCAATGTTCCGAGCTTTGCGGCATTAATCACGGCTTCATGCCAATTGCTATAGAGGTAATCAGCAAAGAGGATTTCGATAATTGGGTTGCGAGTAAGAAATAATGTTTTACATATGTCATCCCGTGGCGGCATTGTTGCGTGGATCAAAAAACGTCCTGGATGTCATTCCTGCGAAAACAGGAATCTAGTATAAAGCGAGATAACCTAAGCTTTTAATTTTAAAAATTTGCTGTATTTATGCTTTTTTTCCTGGATTCCTGCTTACGCAGGAATGACATAGAAACCACGCAAGCAAGCCTTAAGCGGGAATGACATCAAAGCCATGCAACAAAGCCAAAATGACAAATAATTACATTTAAAAAAGCGAAGATGCCGTAAGTAATGAATTACGGCATCTAACTTAAAAAATAAATATAAAATTTAACACAAACAGAATAAAAATTATGGATATAGCTACTAACGACCTAAATCACGATGACCATCACACTTCGCACGGGTGGAAAAGGTGGCTTTTTTCTACCAACCACAAAGATATCGGCATTATGTATATCATATTTGCCATATTTGCCGGAATTGTCGGAGGGTTGTTTTCACTACTATTTAGGCTAGAACTTGCAATGCCAGGCGGTACTTTCCTAAATCACGATTTCCAGCTATATAACGTGCTAATTACTGCTCATGCGGTGATTATGGTGTTTTTTATGATCATGCCAGCTTTGTTCGGGGGCTTTGGTAATTACTTTGTACCTTTGCTAATAGGGGCTCCTGATATGGCATTCCCACGCCTCAACAATATCAGTTTCTGGCTGCTAGTTCCGGCTTTCATCCTACTTATGGGGTCAGCTTTTGTTGACGGCGGACCTGGTACAGGTTGGACGCTATACCCTCCTTTAAGTAGTATAAGCGGACATCCAGGAGCAGCGGTTGATATGGCTATTTTCAGTCTGCATTTAACGGGTCTTTCATCAATCCTCGGCTCAATCAACTTAATCGTTACTATCTTTAATATGAGAGCACCCGGGATGGGATTATTTAAAATGCCATTATTTGTTTGGTCTATTTTAGTTACTGCATTCTTAATAATTTTAGCTATGCCGGTGCTTGGCGGAGCTATTACTATGCTACTTACTGATCGTAATTTCGGCACTACTTTCTTTAAAACAGATGGTGGCGGTGACCCTGTATTATTTCAGCATTTATTTTGGTTTTTTGGTCATCCTGAAGTATATATCGTAATACTCCCGGGCTTTGGTATTGTAAGCCAAGTTATTTCCACTTTCTCACGTAAACCAATATTCGGCTATCAAGGCATGGTCGGAGCTATGGTAATAATAGGCTTTGTCGGATTCATTGTATGGGCTCACCATATGTTTACAGTTGGGCTTTCTTACAACGCACTTATATATTTTACTGCTGGCACAATGATTATCGCAATTCCAACAGGTATCAAAATATTTAGCTGGATAGCAACTATGTGGGGTGGCTCAATTACTTTCCCGACGCCAATGTTGTTTTCCATAGGCTTTATTATATTATTCACGATTGGCGGTGTAACGGGTATAATCTTATCAAACTCGGCACTTGATAGAGTGTTGCACGATACATATTATGTTGTGGCACACTTCCATTATACGATGTCGCTTGGTGCTTTATTCACAGCATTTACTGGCTTTTATTATTGGTTTGGTAAAATATCAGGCAAACAATATCCAGAGATTTTAGGTAAAATTCATTTCTGGATTACCTTTGTCGGTGTTAATCTAACTTTCTTCCCACAGCATTTCTTAGGGCTTGCCGGTATGCCAAGAAGAATCCCAGACTACCCTGAAGCTTTTGCAGGTTGGAATATGGTTTCATCAATAGGGGCAGGAATCTCTATGGCAGCCGCTCTTTATTTCGTATTTATCGTTTTCTATACGTTGAAATATGGCAAAGCCTGCCCAAATAATCCTTGGGGTGATGGAGCTGATACGCTTGAGTGGACACTTACCTCCCCTCCTCCATTTCATACATTTGAGAACCCTCCACATATTGAGGAATAATTTATGATTCTTAGAAGATTATTTGCTTTCTTAATTGATAAAATTATAGTTGGAATGTTGCTATCATTGACTATAGCATTTGCAAGAGACACTATAATAGAAATTGCTTTATTTTTTATCATTTCAGGAGTTTACTTTTCTTACTTAGAATCTTCAAAAATACAAGCGTCTATTGGGAAAAAATTATTAGATTTAAAAGTAGTTCATCAAGATGGAACTACTCTTAAAAGTAGTGAAGCATTTATTAGATTTATCGCTTTTTATGTGATTAATTTAACTGGTATACTTTTTGTAATAAGCATTATTATGATGATTATGAGAGAAGATAATAAGATGCTTCATGATTTAGTGTTTTGATACACAAGTAGTAAAGTCATAATGACTAAACAAGAGTTACGTTTGTATTTCAAAGAGTTTTTAACAAAAAATATAGATAAAATAAATTCTGATTTAATAAAAACTTCTTTACTAAATCAAGTTAGTAATTTATTAAAACAGTTAAAAGTAAAGCATGTTGGAATATATTACCCACTAAAATATGAAATTCACTTGCTTGAAATAATAAATATTAATCATGAAATAAAATTTTTTCTGCCTAAAATTATAAACAATGAAATAAAATATTGTCGTTATAATTATAACGATGCATTAGTTTTAAGCAGCTTTAAAACTTTAGAGCCGATAAATAATGATTTTTGTAAACCAGAATTGATCATTGTTCCAGGTCTAGCATTTAGTAAAGATGGCTACAGACTTGGTTATGGTAAAGGACATTTTGATCGATATATAAATAATACTAATGATATCTTAACTGTCGGTGTTTGTTTAAAAGAACAAGTTATAAATAACTTTCCTGTTGAATCACATGATCAGAAACTTAATTTTATTATTTCTATATGAAGAATATGAATAGAAAACCTATAATAGGAATTACTCCTGATTTAGCTCAAAATTGTGAGAAATATAGCTATGCTGCTTTTCCTTGGTATGCATTACGTAAGAATTATACCGATGCAATAATCGAAGCCGGCGGCGTACCTATGTTACTGCCATATCAAAGCGAAACAATAGATCATCTTATGGATTTTATTGACGGCGTTATATTACCTGGTGGTGATGAGGATATACACCCTAAATTTTATGAGCCTGAATATGCTGAAGATGTAGTAATTTCTAATGAAGAGCGTGATAATTTTGAAATATTAATTTTAAAGAAATCGTTAGAAAAAAACATACCTGTTTTAGGAATATGCCGAGGAATGCAACTAATAAATGTTGTTTTAGGCGGCACTCTTATTAAACATATTCCGGATTATATTGAAGCAACACAACATCCTGTAATCATAAACCATACACAGCCTCATCCTAAAGATATAGCCTCACATGCAATTAGTATAAAGCCAAATACTAAGCTTGCTAGAATGGCAAATAATAAGCTGGACACAATGGTTAACTCAACTCACCATCAAGCCGTTAAACAAATTGGTAATAATCTTATTATATCAGCAAAAGCAGAAGACGGGATTATAGAAGCAATAGAATCAACAAGCCATAAATTTCTTATCGGCGTACAGTGGCATCCTGAATATGTCAATGATAATGGCATAGACTTGACTTTATTTAAGGAACTAATCAACGCTAGTATAATATAAATGAGGATTTAAGGATGCAAGCACTAATAAAAGGATTTTACTATAAACTCTTTAAAGATGCAGTAATTATCGAAACATGAGAATTTTTAAAATATGATAAAAAATAATTGTGTTCAATTTGATTATCCAGCTGATGGTTCAAACCTCCACCTTCAGGTGGAGAAACTTTAGTTTGAAATAGTCATAGTCGCTCTGTATAAAATAAGTAAAGAGGACTTATTTTATAGGATGACT
>DYDT01000013.1 GCA_020404485.1 Rickettsia endosymbiont of Diachasma alloeum
AAAAGCTTGCTCTATATTATTGTTAGATTCAGCAAATACTTTAAAATTTGCTGCTAATGAGAGCAAAATAATAATTGATAACTTTTTTATTATTTTCATATTTTTTAAATATATTCAGTTTTTTTATCACCCCGTGATTTATTCAACTTTATTGCATAAATCGTATGTCATTCCTGCGTAGGCAGGCACGACATTGAAGCCACAAGCAACTAGATAACCATTAAATATTTATGGTTCTTTTATCCACCCCAAGAGCTGCTTCTTTGATTGCCTCGCTTAAAGTTGGATGGGCGTGGCAAGTTCTTGCTATATCTTCTGCAGCTGCACCGAATTCCATATAAGCCGTAAGCTCGGCGATTAAAGTTCCTGCATCAGCCCCGATAATATGAGCTCCTAGCACCTTATCAGTTTTACTATCGGCAAGAATCTTCACCATCCCTTCAGTTCTACCTACTGCCCTTGCTCTACTATTAGCTAAGAATGGGAACTTACCCACTTTGTAGCTAATACCTTTTTCCTTTAATTGCTCTTCAGTTTCACCAACACTTGCTACTTCAGGAAAAGTATATATTACGCTTGGAATCAGGTTATAATTTACATGACCAGCCTGCCCTACCATAATTTCGGCGGCAGCTACTGCCTCTTCTTCAGCTTTATGTGCAAGCATAGCTCCTTTTACTGCATCACCGACTGCATAAATATTCGGCACGCTTGTTTGGAAATGCTCATTAATCTCGATTCTACCTTGTTTATCTGTAACAATGCCGACGGCTTCAAGACCTAAATTTTGCGTGTAAGCTTTTCTGCCGACTGACATAAGTACTACATACGAAGTTATTACAGAGCTTTTACCCCCCTCCTCGATTGTAAGGTTAACTTTACCGGATTTTACCTCCGCAGATAATACTTTAGTGTTTAGCATAAACTCTATCCCTTGTTTTTGCTGAAGCTTCATAAATTGGCTAGCGACTTCTTTGTCAAGCATCGGTACTATACTAGGTGCATATTCTACCACTGTTACCTTAGAACCTAGACGCCTCCAAACAGAGCCAAGTTCTAAACCGATATAGCCACCACCCACTACTATTAAATTTTCAGGTACTTTTGAAAGCTTTAAGGCACCAGTCGAGGAAACTATAAACTCTTCATCAATCTTAATATTTGGCATTTCTATAACGTACGATCCTGTAGCAATTAAAATATTTTTAGCCGAAAGCTGCTCACCGCCTACTTCAATAATATTATTTGATATAATTTTAGCTTCACCTTTTATTCTAGTAATGTTATTTTTAGCAAATAAACTTTCTATACCTTTTGTAAGGTCTGAAACCACTTTATCTTTATTAGCAAGCATTTTTTGTAAATCTAGTTTCACTTCCGCAGTAATACCAATATTCTCAAAATGCTTTAAAGCTTCTTCATATTTTTCAGAAGAATTAAGAAGTGCCTTAGAAGGTATACATCCTATATTTAGACATGTACCACCAAGCGTATCATTTTTTTCAATGCACGCTACTTTCATACCAAGCTGTGCAGCTCTGATACTACCTGTATAACCGGCAGGACCGCTTCCTATTACTACTAAATCAAATTCTTGCATACTTGTTAACCTTATTTTTTTCAAAAAATACTATATTATAGTTCTTATAACAACTTTAATCTTATACTATTTTTATTAGGTGAAGCAATAAAACTAATTAAGGTAATATGATCTTCAAAGCCATTTTTATAATTTTGTAGCAAAGAATACATTTTTTTAGAAATAGCGTAATTTTGACGTAGAATTAACGAGTTTGACTCGCCTATATTTTTTATTTCTCTCATTAACTCTAATGGATTATCAAATTTCAGCTCTATATTTTCGTAATCAACAATTACTTCATTAAAGCCCGCTTGTGATAATAAGATTGGAACATGATCGAAATGAATAAACGGTGAGATATGAGGGGAATGTTGAGAGCTACTGTCTATCTCAAGCCCTATTAGAGATTTACGCAAATTTTGAAGACTGCTACCTCCAATAAAATTACCAACAAAAACACCATCACTTTTTAGGAATTTTCTTATATTAAACAAAAAACGCTGTACATCATTTATAGAGTGCAAACCTAAAGAATAAACTATTAAATCAAATGAACCCTCTAGAAATTCTAAATGCTCCTCATCAATACATAACTTATTATTATGCTCAAATGAATCAAGCAATAAATGCGACATATCAGTTGCAGTAATTTTAGCATCCTTATAGATAACCTTTAATAATTTAGTCAGATAACCACATTTAGCTGATATTTCTAAAATATTAGAAAAGTTTTTATTAATCATTTTTAAACGATCAATTAGATCATCTGCTGCCTGCTTTATAAATAAGCTGTTGCTAATTCCAATTACTGCATTATTGCGGTTATTTGTTATATTTACTCTATTGAATATATAACTCTCTCAATTTATTTACTTTATATTTTTCTTTCACTTTTTTTTCTAAAATTGCTTTCTCTTCTACCATCCAATTAATGATAGGTGGTAGATCACCATTTATGAGATCTTGAACACGCTTTCTCTTTCTTGCAGTGTGAATATCATCATCACTAATTCTCTCTATTATTTCAAAATTATCCCTGATACCTTTAACTTGAAATTGATCACTAGGTAATGAAATTTCTAATCCTTGCTTTTTTGTAAATTGTTTTTTATTTTTTACTAACGAGTTACTGTAATCATAATTTTCAGAAATATTTACCAAAATTTTATTTGGTAAATCCTCTAATTTCTTATCTTCTGCTAAAACTTTATAGCTATTTAAACATAATAATATGCTAATATAAATTTTCTAAACATAGGGCATACCTGATTATATTGATTCTATTAAAATAAATTAATAATTTTAGAATGCAAGTATTAATGACTGATTAATTATTTATTATGTGAAAGTAACACAACATTATTATAATATCTTTTTAACCTGGGACTTTATTTGCATGTTCTTTAGAAGCTTTTATTTTCTTTATCATATTACGAATTTGATCTAATTTCGTAAAATCCGGCTGAAATAAATCAGTTTGATTTTTATTATTTGGAAAAGGATTTGCTTGATTTTCTTTTAATAACTCTATGTTATCTACTACAGGATCTTCAAAATAAATAGGCTTTAATAACTTTTCTTTGATATCTTCCTCACTACATGACAATTTTTCATTTTGTTATCTCCGGATGGCAAAATATTGAGTGCAAAAGCCTTATCCAACGTGCTGATTGGGTAGAAATATTATACAAAATAGTAACCAATGTAT
>DYDT01000014.1 GCA_020404485.1 Rickettsia endosymbiont of Diachasma alloeum
CAATTGGCTATTCAGTCGTATAACTTCGTATAATGTATGCTATACGAAGTTATTACGAGGAAAATATTGTTATGGAAAAACTCCTATGCAAACTTTTAAGGATAGTAAGAAATTAGCTGTTGACAAGAATAATGAAATCTTGTATCTTGAATACTCATCTGACAGTTATAACTTATCAGACATTCAGATATAAAATTTACAGTGTCTGTAAGATGTCTGTAAGATCAAATCTTGACTTCTACAAATTCTTGTGCCGCTATTTTATCGGTCATTATTATTTTTACTAAGGAATCATGCTTTAATTTTTTGACCACAAA
Source organism: Rickettsia endosymbiont of Diachasma alloeum (assembly GCA_020404485.1). Classification (GTDB taxonomy): domain Bacteria; phylum Pseudomonadota; class Alphaproteobacteria; order Rickettsiales; family Rickettsiaceae; genus Rickettsia. The sequence continues at coordinate 318 of DYDT01000014.1, forward strand.
ATCTAGTAGTTTTATTTTGCGGCGTATTTTATCCTAATTTGTATGTGATGTCTATATTTATCTAAACTTAAAGTTTAATATCAGTATTATAAAGTAAACTTTTATTTATATAAAGCTTTGGTAAAACTTAGACGATGATATGGGGATAAGCCATATTCGTTTATGGCTTGTATATGCTCTTTTGTGCCGTAGCCTGAATTTTTATGCCATAAATATTGTGGGAATTCATTACTTAACTCTAGCATTAATCGGTCTCTAGTAACTTTTGCTACAATAGAAGCTGCGGCAATCGATAGTGATAAATTATCCCCATTTATGATGCTAATAAATCTTTTATCGCAAAATTTCATATTACCATCAACTAAAACTATTGCCGGCTTAGTGCTAAGGCTTTCTGCAGCAAGTATGCAAGCTTTTTTCGTGGCTTCTAATATGTTAATCTCATCGATCTCAGTGTGTGAAATAATACCAATTGCCCAAGTGTAATTAGCAGTTATCTGCTCATATAATAATTCTCTTTTCTTGTTAGAAAGCTTTTTAGAATCCTTAATACCAGCTATAATATTGTCTTGATCAACTATAACAGCGGCAGCTACTACTGGTCCGGCTAATGGTCCTCTGCCAGCTTCATCTATGCCAGCTAGAATGAAATTTGGGTATTTTTTTTCAAAATGTAATATATCTATTTCCATAATTGTATATTTTATATTTTTAATGTATGATAAAGCAGTTTAGGATTACAAAAAAGTAAAAGTGCAAAATTATTTTGAATTATTAGGGTTAGAGCAAATTTATAATATTGATTTGAAGATATTAGAAAAGCAATATTTTGCCATGCAGATAAAATATCATCCTGATAAAGCCAAAAATTTGCAAGAAAAAGAGCAAAATCTTACTATAGCATCAAACCTAAATAAAGCTTATTCTACACTTAAAGATAGTTTAAAGCGTGCTGAATATATGCTGCTTTTGTATGGCGTAAACTTAAATGATGAGAAAGTACGCAGCAAGCTTTCAGCTTTTGAGTTAAGTATGTTTTGGGATGCAATGGAGCTTATAGAAAATACTAACTCATATAAAAGTTTAGAAGAAATAAAAAGCAAATATGAGTTAATGGAAAAAGCTGAAATAAATTTTCTAGCCGAGTCCTTTGAAAAGCAAGATTTATCAGATGCGACTATCAAAACTAGTAAACTTAAATATATTCATACATTGCTGAGTAAGCTTCAGGAAAAAATGAAATTATGCAAATAATAGAAATTAGAGAACCAGGGCAAGCAGAATCTAAACAAGAAGCTAAAATAGCTGTGGGTATAGATTTTGGCACTACTAACTCGCTAATAGCTATTTCAGTTGGTAGAGAAGTTAAAATTATACAAACTGAAGATAATAAAGAATTAATCCCAACTACTATAGAATTTACGAATAACAATATTATAGTAGGTAGTAATAAAGGTTTACGCTCAATTAAAAGGTTATTCGGCAAAACATTAAATGAAATTCTAAATACTCCTGCTCTTTTTTCTTTAGTTAAAGATTATATAGATCTGCAAGGTCAAGAAGTTAAATTAAATTTTGCCAATAATCAAATGCGGATTGCTGAGGTTGCGGCAGAAGTTTTTATATATTTAAAGCAGCAAGCAGAAAAAGAGCTTGCAACTGAAGTAACTCAAGCTGTTATTACTGTTCCTGCTCACTTTAATGATGCTGCAAGAGGGCAGGTGATGTTTGCCGCAAAGCTTGCAGGTTTAGAAGTTCTAAGGTTGATTGCAGAGCCTACTGCAGCTGCTTATGCTTACGGATTAAATAAAAACCAAACAGGTTGTTATCTTGTATATGATTTAGGCGGCGGTACTTTTGACGTATCAATTCTAAATATTACAGAGGGAGTTTTTCAGGTTATAGCAACAAGTGGTGATAATATGCTTGGCGGCGATGATATAGATAAAATCATTGTTGATTATTTTTGTAATAAATTTAATTTACCTGATAATTTAGATACTTTGCAGATCGCTAAAAAAGCAAAAGAAGCATTATCGAACCAAGATAGTTTTGAGTTCAATAACATATCGTTTGATAAACAAACATTTGAACAGTTAATTACCCCTATAATAGGTCGTACAATCAATATAGCCAAAGAATGTTTGGAAATAGCAGGAAATCCGAACATAGATGGCATTATTTTGGTGGGTGGCGTAACTCGTATTCCGTTAATTAAGGATGAATTGTATAAAGCTTTTAAAGTAAATATTTTCTCAGATATTGATCCTGATAAAGCTATTGTATACGGGGCTGCACTGCAAGCAGAGAATCTAACAACACCGAACATCGATTCATTATTGATTGATGTAGTACCTTTATCTTTAGGTATGGAATTGTATGGCGGCATTGTTGAAAAAATTATCATGCGAAATACTCCGATCCCTATTTCTGTGGTAAAAGAATTTACAACTTATACTGATAATCAAACCGGCATACAATTTCATATACTACAAGGTGAACGTGAAATGGTAACAGATTGCCGCACTTTGGCTAGGTTTGAGCTAAAGGGCCTTCCTCCTATGAAAGCAGGGAGTATTAGAGCGGAAGTTACTTTTGCTATTGATGCTGACGGTATATTATCTGTTTCTGCTTACGAAAAAATAAGTAATACCTCACATATCATAGAAGTGCAGCCGGATTACGGAATTGATACAAGTGAAGTTGATAAGATTTTAGAAAATGCTTATAAAAATGCTAAACTAGATCATGCTGCAAGATTATTACAAGAAACAGTTATTGAAGCTGAATCTTTGATTTTTAATATAGAGCATGCTATTAAAGAATTAGTAGATTTACTATCAGAAAATGAAAAGCATATAATAAGTAATTTATTAAATAATATAAAGCATGCAATAGATGCACGAGATCGTGCTTTAATTAATAATGCCGTTAAAGATTTTAAATCTAAAACAAAAAAATCTTTAAATACAAAAATTAATGTAGTAATTAGTGATTTGTTAAAAGGTAAAAATATCAATCAAATTAAATAACTTACTTCTAAAGGTAATTTGTACGTCAATCCGTTACTCGCATCCTCACGTACGTTTATGTACGCTGCGGTGCTGCGTTCTGTGTTTCCTGCAAATTCCTCTTTATAAGATAAGTTATATGAAAAATCTAAGGAAGAAAGAGGATAATGTCAAAAACAATAAAAGTTACATTTATTATAAATAATGGGGAAGAGAAAATAATAGAAGTACCGCTGGGACTTTCTATTTTAGAAGTTGCTCATAGTAATAGTATAGATCTTGAGGGTGCTTGTGAAGGTTCTCTTGCCTGTGCTACTTGCCATGTTATTTTAGAGGAAGAATTTTACAACAAATTAGAAAAACCTAAGGACGAAGAAGAAGATATGCTTGACTTAGCCTTTGGTCTTACAGATACTTCTAGATTAGGGTGTCAGATTATTTTAACCGAAAAACTAGACGGTATAAAAGTACGTCTCCCTTCCGCTACTCGTAACATAAAATAATGGATTAAAAAAGTGATACGTAAAATACTTATTTTTGTTTTCTTAGCCTTTACTATAGTATGGTTTGCTGCTGCTTATACTTTAAAAAATAATGTAATAAATTTAATTAAAAACTCTGAATCGGATAATCTTAAAATATCTTATAATACAGTTAAATTTTCAGGATATCCGTTTCACTGGAAAATTACTATAACAGATCCAAAAGTAAAATTAATAGATCATGTAAATTCTAAAGAGCTTTCAAGTGAAAATATTGTTTTAAGTATTAAATTTAGTACTAAGAAAGCTACTTTAAATTTTGGACCATTTATTAAAGAAATAGATAATTATGGGGATAAAACATTCACTTATGATATGCGTAGTGAAGAAGATATAAAAGGAATAGGGAAATTTAATAAACCTTTGTATAAAATATCTAAAGATGATGATTTAAAAGAAGTAATAAAATCGATTCAGCTTAATAATAAATCATTATTAATATTTAAAAATGATGAAGAGATTTTCAAAATTAATGACTTAGCTTTCTTTATTTCTAAGAAAAATATGACAGATAGTGAAGATATTTCATTGATTTTAAATATGAATTATGACTCTGAAAAGAACATAGCTAATTTTAAAAATGCTAATTTAGATATTGTTGCTTTATTAAAATTTGCTCCTGATGGTGAAAATTCTGCTATTTTACAAAATTTTAATGTAGAGAAATTTGTCTTTAGTTGTGATCATAACTCTAAAATCAATCTAAATGGTGCTTTACAGTTTTTTGCTAACAAATTACCACAAGGTAAGTTATCATTTGAGCTTGAAAATTATCACTCTATTATTGATAAGTTATTACCTAATAATATTATGTTTTCTAAAAAATTTATTAAAACAGTTATTGCTAAAGCAGTTAATAAAGTTTCCGATGAAGCTGTAGTTAAAGAATCAGATGGCTCAAATCCTGATTATAATAATATAGAAAAAGCTAAGTTTGATGTTGAATTTTCTGAAAAAGGAATAAATATCGGTTCTATTAATTTACTTGAGTTAAAACTTGGCGATAGTAAAGAAGAACAGCAGCCTGAAAATCATGCGAATTAATTATATGAATAACCTTAAATTAGTATTATATAGCTTTATTTTTAGTATAATTCTTACATGTAGTGATATTTATGCTGATCAAAAGCAAAAAGTCTTGAAGATTGGTACTGGCTCTATTTTGCAAGGTTATTATTCTATAGGTCTTGATTTATGCAAAACAATTATAGGAGATGAAAAAAATAACGAAAATATAGTATGCGAAGTTGTTGCAACAAATGGTAGTATTGAAAATTTAAAATTATTGCAACAAGGTAAAATCGATTTAGCCTTAGTGCAGGCAAATATTGCAGTAGAAGCATATGACGGAATAGGTTATTATAGCGATAAAGAAAAAATGCAAAATCTACGTCAGGTGTTAAACTTACATGATGAATTTTTTACAGTTGTCGTAAAAGATGAGGATAAGATAAAGTTTTTTGCTGATATTGATGGGAAAAGAATAACTAGTGGTCCAGAATATTCTAGCAGCAATATTACTTATGATGCGATGTGTTCTCTATATAAATTTGCTAAAGAACCAATAAACACTGATATTAATTACGAAGATTCTATCGATAAATTCTGTCAAAAAGAAATAGATGCTATAATTATGATGGTTGGACATCCAAACACTTTAGTGAATTTAATTGCTAATAGATGTGAAATCGATTTTGTTTCAATTGAAAATGATAAAATAGCCGAGTTAATACAACAAAATAGAGCTTTTCGCAAAGCAGAGCTTCATAAAGGCTTATATCCAGGCATTACAGATGATCAAACAACTGTAAAAGTATCAGCAATTTTAGTAACTAGAGATAATGTAGATTCTAATATGTTAGATAAATTTATTGGTGCTTTTCATAGAAATGTTGCAAATTTTAAACTTTCTAATTATTTATTGAACAATATTAACATTAACTATTTTGCCGATACTCAAAACTTTGTTTTACCAAAACATGATTCGGTAAGAAATAGAGAATAACTATTTATTAAAGTACTATGTTTAAAAATATACTTATACCTATAGATTTAGCAGATAAAAAGTCTATGAAAGCTCTTCTTTCTAAAGCTTTAATGTTTGCAACGACTTCTCAAGCAAAGCTGCATTTTATATATGTGATTTCTGATTTTGGTATGAAAATGGTCGAAGATTATTTACCTAAAAACTGGATTGCAGAAAAAAAAGCAAAATATCAAACTCAGGTAAAAGAGCTTATAAAACAATATGTACCGGATGAGATTGAAGCCGATTATTACATAGGTAGCGGTGCTGTTTATGATGAAATAATTAAGCGTTCCAATGATATCAAAGCTGATTTAATAATAATCTCAGCAGTTAGACCGCAGCTGAGAGATTATATGCTTGGTCCTAATGCCTCTAAAATCGTTTGTCACTCTAGTATATCAGTCTTAGTAGTAAGGGACGAGTAATTAAACCTCGTCTATCAACTTTTCATTTATCAAAAATATACTTTTTGTTTGCAAATAAATAACTAATTAAACAATAATTTATATTTTCTATTAATAATAGAAAATATAGTTGACATTTTAGAAAAGTTAGCTAAAATCCTTTGCAAGGATAGCAGCAATGCTATCCTAGGGTATAGAAGCCCTTGATCACAGATGGTTAGCATCATCCATTTAAAAATGCTCCTCAACTTTGTCATGGTTGGGGAGGATAGTAGCTATGTACAAGGTTTTAAACCTAAAGGCTATTATAACTGTTCTGTGACGGTTCTTCTAACTCCCCGGCCACCAACGTTATGCTCTTTGGTGGTTAATTTGAGTAATTTAAACTTTGTACACAGAACCATTAACCGATATGGTACGGCATATTTTATAAAATATGCTTTAATTTTATTTGGAATTAAATAACTTTATCTAAGGTGAAGCCTGCTTTTTACCTTAGATGTTCATTATTACCTAAAGCTTTTTGAAAAAGAAGCACATATACCGCGAATACTTCAAAAGTTGGTAAGTCAAATAAGCGGTGAGTCTGCGGAACGTAGATAAACTACGTGAGCAAAGACGAATCCCGAAATTTGGCTTGCCAAATCTTGAAGTATTAAAGGTAGACATTAATAAAACTAATTATTTTCTCATCTTAAACTTGCCAAATTCAATCCAGTCAACTTGCATCTGTTTTCGTATAACTTCGTATAATGTATGCTATAC
>DYDT01000015.1 GCA_020404485.1 Rickettsia endosymbiont of Diachasma alloeum
CTGTTCGGTAGCTGAAGGATTTCCGTAATAACTTCGTATAGCATACATTATACGAAGTTATACGACTGAGCTAAGGAAATTACGAAGTAATTGTACGTACGCAATCCAGTATAAAAATGCTAGCTTATAGCATTTTTATTATTTTTTCTGGATTGCCACGCTCATTTCATTCGCTCGCAATGACGATTTGGTATCCACGCAACAATGCCGCCACGGGATGACACTTTACCTATCAATCCTTGCTATACAAATTCTTTCAGTGATTTCTTTTAATTTTTCTATTCGCTCAATAAGATAAAGTAGTTGTTCTTTTGTAATCTTATAATTTTTATTATACCTTGCATCAACATAAGCTTTTTCAAGTAATTCAAAACATTTTGTTTGTTCAGGCGTTACTATAGGAAAAACTTGTAATAATTCATTGTCGTAATTTTCTGCCATGCTACCTAACTTTTGTAAATTATGTAACTTAGGTTTATAATTAGAGAAAACTAGTAAGATAGTACTATACAAGCTTTCAGTAGCTTGATGCAGTAAAAAGGCTGATAAAGCATTTTCAGAATCTTTTAAATAATTTATTGCTCCTTTTAAAAATCCTTTGCCTCTTCTAAACCATTGTTCAAAATAATCTTGAGCAATTTCTTTCATTTCACTCCAGGGTAAATCTTTAGCTTCGCTTAAAACATACTCACCACTATCATATAAAACTATTCCTTCTTTTTTGATATCAGTATAAAAATAACGCCCTTTTTCTAGCTGTCTATTTATTTCTTCTATTGATTCAAGAATTATAGATATCTCTGAATCGTATGGGATAATTTGTTTAGGGTTTATTACTCCCATTTTTACTATGCTTTTATATATATTATTTTCTAAGTTCAAAGTAGCATGACCTTTATACTTACCTTTTTTCAAAATAATCAGAATATCAGTATCGCTATGATAGCCGTTAATTAAATCACGTACCCAGTCGCCTCTAGCAAAAGAACCATATAAGATAATCATAGCAATTTTATCTTTTGCAAGCTCTAAAATCTGTTGCACTATAAAATCAAGCCTAACCTTGATTTTTTGAGAGCGTTCAGGTACTTCGGTTTTCATTTAGATATTTATTTCTTGGGTTCGTAGTCAAATCAGTGTTGTATGGCTCATTTTCCTGTCATTGCGAGGAGGAAGCGACGTGGCAATCTTCATGAAATAGTATAAAATTCCTGAGATTGCCACGTCGCTTCGCTCCTCGCAATGACGATTTAGTATCCACCTTGAAAAAATACAAAATATTAGGTATATTATACAATTTATAAGATTTTTACAAGGTTATTTTAGTGACAATCACAATTACCGATAGAGCTTTTGAGCGAGTAAGTGAATTAATAGAATTAGAAAAAAATAAAGATTTAGTGCTGCGAGTTTCCGTTGATAGCGGTGGCTGCTCTGGGCTAATGTATAATTACGAACTAGTTTCCAAAGATACTATCGACAAAGACGATTATGTTTTTACTAAACATAATGCTACTGTTATTATCGATCCTATTTCTCAAAAATTTATGCTAGATTGTACTCTTGATTTTATAGAAGAGCTAGGCGGTTCATATTTCAATGTCAGTAACCCACAAGCTAAAGCGAAATGCGGTTGCGGTAATTCTTTTGCGGTGTAATGTTATCCAGTGGGTTGTTGTATAGATCAAGAATCGTCATTGCGAGGAGGTATTATTGCAATCTCAGGAATTGTATACTACCTCATGAGATTGCCGCATCGAAACTTGCAGTTTCTCCTCGCAATGACTTTTATTAGAACTTAAGTTTTGTACCGATTAAACCAACAGTACCTTTAGTTTTCTTATTAGGAGCTTCAGGATAATATACTGGCTTACCTTTTGCTTGGAAATGTGAAATTTCTGCATATGGTAATAAACCTGGCATAATTTTATATTCTGTAGCTACAGTTATAGTATCCACAGTGTTCTTATATCTTGAAGATTTAAAATAGCTAAGGCTTGTTTTAATAGGACCTTGACCATAAGCGATAGCTCCATTATAATAATAAGTATTACGACCATTTTTATGGTATTCAGGAGTTGTTAAACTTTTTCCTAAGCTACCATAAGAAGCACTGCATGAGAAATTACCATATGTGAAAATTGCACCAAGATTATAAGCTTTTAAGTTAGATAGTTTATAAGTATTTAATACAGTATATTCTTTGCCCATTCCTTTAGAACGAACAGCAAGGCGAGCAGGTTTACCATATTCACCGGTAACAGATAATTTTAAATCTACATTTTCACCAAGGGCATGCTCATAAGTTAAACCGCCAGATACTGAATCTGTAACATTTTGATTAATAGTAATAACTTGGCTGTTTTCTACATTGTAACGCTTTATGCCAGTGTTAACTGTAGTAAGACCGGTAACTGAATTGTCAAATGCCACATTATTTATATTTTTATTACCACCTGTGTTAGCAGAATCAGGAGTATAAGATATACCGGCTTGAAAACCTTTCATTTTAGGGGGGTAGAAGCTAATCTTTCTAGCTGCCTCAGCTTTAACATTAAATTCATCAAAATTGTTAGAAAATGACTCTATATAAAAGCTAGGACTGGTATCAAAATCGGGTTTTAATTTGTTATATTGCATGTATTGACTACCAACGTTAATATATCTCCAATATCCACCTGATCCAGCAGCTACTTGACCACCAGTAATACGCAGTTTATTACCTGCATCATAAGGAGAACCTAGTTCTATTTTACCGTAACTAGTTTTAATAAAGATGTGAGAACCATTATAAGATGTAGATGTTTTCGATCTTGTAGTAGGTTGTAATACTATTTTAACCCCACCTATTACATCATTTATAGTTTTAGTTATAGTAGCCGCAAATGCTGCCTCTGTATAAAACGCTGTTTTTTTCCTATTATCACTTAAATTTTCAAATTCACCTAAACGATTTTGATTCGAGAAACCACTTTCAAATAGATAAAAACCTTCTAATTTTATTTCAGAATCAGAACTAGAAATGACAGGAGTAGTACTTCCTGAGGCAAAACTGGTAGTAGATGCAAGACCGATAATACTTGCTAATAATAACTTTTTCACTTTAAAACCTCATATATTTAGTGAAACTATATGCTATAATTAAGGTTGTTATGTTATAGCGGCTAAATTAATTTATGCTGAATATAATATAATTTTTAAAACTTACAAATAAATAAACATATTTTAATTTGTAATTATTTATTTATAGATATATAATGTTGTATTATTACAACTTATGTTATCAAAGTGGCTTAAAGTTGAAGCAATTACAATTTTAAATAAACATAATTACTTTGTATTAAAAATAATTATCAGTTATATTTTATAGTTTATTAACTAAATAATAAATTTATTATGTCTATAATGTCGGATAAATGGATAAGGGAAGCCGTTATAAATCATAAAATGATTGAGCCTTTTGCAGAAAAGCAAGTAAGAATTAAAGATTCAGAAAAGATTATTTCATACGGTTTATCTTCTTATGGTTATGATGCTAGAGTATCAAATGAGTTTAAAATATTTACAAATATAAACTCTACTATGGTCGATCCTAAAAATTTTGATAAATATAATTTAGTTGATAGAGAAGTGGATGTATGCATTATTCCGCCCAATAGCTTTGCACTTGGAAGCACTGTAGAATATTTTAAAATACCACGTGACGTATTAGTTATTTGTGTCGGTAAATCTACTTATGCAAGATGCGGTATAATAGTAAATGTTACGCCTCTAGAACCAGAATGGGAGGGGCATGTAACGCTAGAGTTTTCAAATACTACACCGCTGCCGGCTAAGATTTATGCAAATGAAGGAGCTTGTCAATTTTTATTTTTTAAAGGTGATCAAATTTGCGACTTTTCTTATGCAGATCGTCAAGGAAAATATATGAAACAATTAGGTGTAACTCTACCATTAACATAATTGTTGCTTTTTTTGTTGCAAGATACATATGAATTATTTTATATAAAAGCATGTTAATTTTTACTTTAAGATAACATAAAGTATAATTTTTTATAATATATTTAATAACAATTTCTCTTAATAAAGGATTTTATGAGTACAATAAATACCGATGCAAACGAGGCGATGCCTCATATTTCTGTTAATGCACAATATATAAAAGACCTCTCTCTTGAGAATCCTGATGCTCCATCTTCCTTGGCAGCTTTAGAACATAGACCTCAAATTGATTTGTCTCTTGATATAAATATCACTAACCTATCAGAAGAAAATTTTTATGAAGTTGAATTAAATATTGAAGCAGTAGCAAGAAATGAGAAATATAAATTATTTCAAGTAGAGCTAAAATATGCAGGTGTATTTAACTTAATTAATATTGCTCCTGATCAGCATCAAATTTTGCTATCAGTCCATTGTCCGGCAATGATATTTCCTTTTGCTAGAAAAATTATAGCAAGTTGCACTCAAGATGCGGGATTTCAACCTTTAATGATTGATCCGATAGATTTTGGAGCTTTGTACTATAAGAAAATGTCTGAGCATCAGAACTAAAAACCGCTTAATTATTATAAAATCTTACCTTTTACTTAATTAATTGACATGGTTTTTAAATCACAGATATACTTTAATAGTAAAAATTTTATCAATATAATTAAAAATTCTTTACTTACGTTGCTAATAAATGTATAAAGCACTAATAAAAAATTATAATTTAGTTAACAATAATTAACTGTAATTAAATTATAGTACGAACATAAAAATTGAATTTTAGGAGAAAATAAAATGAGAGTTTTATTAATTGAAGATGAACCAGAAATGGCTAATCTAATTGAGCTGACTTTAGCTTCAGAAGGAATAGTTTGCGATAAAGTTTCGGTTGGTCTAGAAGGTTTAAGGCTAGGTAAACTTGGTCGGTATGATCTAATGATTTTAGATTTAATGTTACCTGATATTAATGGTTTCGAAATATTACTAAGATTGCGTGCAGCAAAGATAAAAACCCCTATCTTAATCTTATCTAGCTTAACTGATACAGATCAAAAAATTACTGAGTTTTTTTCAGGGGCTGATGACTACTTAACTAAACCATTTGTTAGAGAAGAACTAATCGCTAGAATTAAAGCTATAGTTAGACGTTCTAAAGGGCATGCTGCATCAGTATTTAGATTTGATAAAGTCAGTGTAAATTTAGATACTAGAAGTGTTGAAATTGATGGTAAAAAAGTACATTTAACCAACAAAGAATATGCTATTTTAGAGCTATTAATATTGCGTAGAGGGACAATTTTAACTAAAGAGATGTTCTTAAATCATTTATATAGTAGCCTTGATGAGCCTGAAATGAAGATTATCGATGTATTTATCTGTAAATTGCGTAAGAAATTAAGCGATGCTGCTGGTGGTCAAGACTATATAGATACAGTTTGGGGACGTGGTTATATGTTAAAAGAGTATGATGAGAATGGACATAAGGAAGCTTTAGCTCAAGGAGCATAATATATTTTCATTTAGAAATAGGTGTTGTTGCGTGAATACTAAATCGTCATTGCGAGCAGCTGTAGGCTGCGTGGCAATCTCATGAAGTGATATAAAATTCCTTAGATTGCCGCATCAATGCTACGCATCTCCTCGCAATAACAAAAAAACTTTTCATTTACTCTAACTTATATATTATGACATTATCTAATTCCGCTCTTGGTAAAAAAAGTACTTATAAAGATACTTACGATCCAACTTTATTCTTTAAAATCCCACGCATAGATAATCGTAAAAAGTTAGGTTTAGTTAATGATAAGCTTCCATTTTATGGTATAGATATTTGGAATGCTTATGAGCTATCTTGGCTTAATAAAAAAGGTAAGCCGTGTGTTGCGATCTTCACCTTTTTTGTGCCAACCACTTCTTCTCATATCGTAGAATCTAAATCAGTAAAATTATATCTTAATTCTTTTAATAATTTCGTTGTTGATTCCATTGATGAGTTAAAAAGAATTATTTTGCAGGATTTAAGTAAGTCTACACATGCCGAAGTGACAGGAGAAATATTTCCTATAAATACAAAGATAGAATTTGGTAGCCCAGGCGGTGTCAATATTGATGATTTAGATATAGAGTGTGATAGACCTGATTTACCTGATAATAGCTTAATCAAATGCGAGAATGCTATTGTAGAAGAGGAGCTTAACTCTAATTTACTAAAATCAAACTGTTTAGTAACGGGGCAACCGGATTGGGGAACAATAATAATAAAATATAAAGGAAAAAAGTTAAAACACGATGCACTTTTAAAATATTTGGTATCTTTTAGAAATTGTAATGAATTTGCCGAACAATGTGCAGAGCGTATTTTTATTGATATCAAAAATGCTATAAATCCAGAATTTCTTTCTATCTATATAATATATACAAGACGAGGTGGAGTAGATATTTGCCCGTATCGTACAACTGATTCAAACTATACTCTACCGAGTTCTAAAAGACTAATTAGGCAGTGATATACCTGTTTAATTGAAAAATTGGCACAAAGTTTTATAAGTACTCCGGTACTAACGTATTGTTAACTATGATACTGAACATCATAAGTAAAGAAATACTAATAATTATACTTTATCCATTAAATTCTTAGCTATGTCAGTTTCTGAGAGATTATTATTTTTGGTTGAGTGAAAATATTCTGAAACGAGTTTAACAACTTCATCAGAAAATTCATCTTGTAATTCTTTACTTGCTAATAATTTTTGACTTTCAATTAATTTAATAGTTTCAATTTTCTTATGCTCTAAAAATTCTTCAATTTCTTTAGTTTTTTCTTGAACTATTTTTTCTGTGATTTCGTTATTTTCTTTTGTCATTTGAAGTTGCAAAGCTTCTAAATTTTTTATTTGCTCTTCAGTTTGTTCAAATAATAATTTTGCATCATCTTTTAGTTTTTCAGCTTTGAGAACTCTCTCTTGTACTTCTAAAACTTTCGTATCTAAAGATTTTAAAATTGCTTTTTTTGCTGGTCTATAAATTAAGTACACAAAAATTATAAAACTAATAGCAAGCCAAAAGCTTTCGTCTAGAAAATGCATTATTATTGTATTTTTATATTTTTTAGTAAGTTTATATCTGCTTTATTGCCAGTGATTTTTTCGATAATACTAGCAGCAAGAGTTATAGTTGCATCTACGTTACTAGTTCTAAACTTCTCTGCAACTAGTTTTATATCTTTAATATTTTGATTTATTAGCTTTCGTAGGTTTTGTTCTAAATTACTTTTTTTAATCAAAAATTCTGCTTCTAAAAAATCTATTTTTTCTTTTTTTAACCTATCTATTTCAGTACTTATTCTTGTTATTTCTTCATTATAATATTTATTTAGCTTTTCGATTTCTAAAGCTAATTCATCGGCTTTTGCAATATTATCTTGAATATTGGATTGTCTATTATTTAAAACTCTTTCAATTTTAGGAACTATAAATTTGTAGACAAAGATATATAATAAGCTAAAAGTAACTATTAGCCAAAAAATTTGTGAATAATATGTATTAATATCAAATTGAGGCATATTATTTAAAAGCAAATTTTAGGAAAAAATAAGTAGCATTGCAATTACAAAAGAAAAAAGCCCCATTGCTTCAGCAAGACCTGCACCAATAAGTGCCATTCTCTGAAGCTGTTCGGTAGCTGAAGGATTTCTAGCTATTGCACTAAGTAGTGAACTAAATATATTACTGACGCCTAAAGCTGCACCAAGCATTCCGATAGCCATACAACCGACACCAATGAATTTTAAAGAAGCCATATCCATAAAAAAACTCAACTTTAATTAATTAAAAAATTCTAGTGTAAATTAACTGCATCATTAAGATATACACAAGATAAAATAGTAAAAATATAAGCCTGAAGAATTGCAACAAAAATTTCAAACCCAATTAATATAACCATAAGAGGTATTGGTAGAAATTTCAAGTAAATCATCAATGTTACAACAAAGCTAGCAATTACTTTTAATAAAATATGACCTGCCATCATATTTGCCGCAAGCCTTAAGGATAAACTAGCCGGTCTTGCTAGATATGTAAATAATTCAATTATGATCATTAGTGGAGCGAGCCATAAAGGCGTACCATGAGGCAAGAAAAGAGAAAGAAAATGCATGCCGTGCTTTACAAAGCCAACTATAGTCACCATTAAAAATACTAGAATTGCTAAAGCAAAAGTAATAATGATATGACTGGTAACAGTAAACCCATAAGGTATCATGCCAAATAAATTACAAAATAAAATAAAAACAAATAGCGTAAAAATTATAGGAACAAATTTGCGTCCTTTGCTGCCTACTTTCTGATTTAGCATATCAGTTACAAGATTATAGATTATTTCACCACTTATTTGTAATCTTGATGGAATTAACTTAGGGTTTGAAAAAGCTAAGTAAAAATAAGTTGAAGCTAAAACACTAGCAAGTAGCATATAGGTAGCTGAATTAGTAAAGCTGATATCGAAATCCATAACTCTGATTTCTATTAGTTTTTTTATATCAAATTGTACTAAAGGATTATGAAGCATTTTGTTATTTCTTACTGATTAGTCTTTGCCTGACTATATTAAATCCTGCTATAATTCCGATTATAGTAAATATAATAATAAATAAAGGTTTAGAATGGAAGAATTTATCAGTTAATAAACCAATAACAAACCCTATCATTGTTCCGGAAACTAAGTCTATAGCTATAGTAAACGGACTTATTTCCTGTTGCAAGTTAGAATTAGAGGTTTTATCAGTTTTTAACTCATTAATTCTTGTTTTAATATCTTTTAATTTATCATTATCCACTATAAATCTATTTTATTTTTTGATTCTTCTATGGCTTTATCTATTGCTGCTGAAATACTATTTATACTATAATTGTCAGTTTGTACTCCGTTAACAAAGAAAGAAGGAGTGCCTATAAATTTTGGTGCTTTTGTTATAAAATTAGTATTAGCAATTAAGGTTTCAGTAATTCTATCATCGCTCAAACATTTTTTGTACTCTTCTGGAGTAACGCCACCAAGCTGACCTATATCAGTTAATAACTCTCTATATTTATTGCTAACTGACCATTTATCTTGTTGCTTTAACATAATATCATGAAACAGCATAAAGCTATTTAAGTCACCTTTGCAACGTGCTAAAATAGAAGCATCTAAATCTTGTTTAGTAGCAATAAATTCTCTAGTAACATATGCTATTTTATTAGTATCTATATATTTTTGTTTGAGTTCAGGAAAAATTGTAGAGTGATAATAAGCACAATGCGGGCAAGTAGGAGAGAAATATTCCACTACAACTATTTTAGAGTCTTTATTCCCAAGAACCATGTCATTTTCATCAATTTTAAAAGTAACCTTAAAAGTTTTTACTTCAGGCTTTTGCTCTATTTGTTCTTGCACAGCCGGAGTTATTGCAGCTGGAGTTATTGCAGCTGGAGTTGTTATTTCGGTGGTTTGACTATTGTTTTCATCTGAAGTTGAAGCTTGAGCCGGAGTTGTAGATTCAGATGATTTTTGCTCTACTACTTTCTCTTTCTCTTCTGAGCAACCACTCAAAAGCAATAGAAATATTAACGTAATAAAACTATTTCGCATAATTTAACTCTTTATAATATTGATTTAACAATACAATAAGGTTTTATTTACTTTATTTCAATAGTAAATAAATTTGCTATATAAAATTATCTACTTTATCATTTGTGCAAAATGTGCTATGCTAGTCAGGATAATAGTCTAACATTGTATTCTTATTGTATTCTTAAGCACTAAGAATTACCACGGAGGAATTAATAATGGCAAATATAGCACAATCCGAAGATAAAACAGAACAACAAAAATCTGAGTTTAAAATAGGACAAAGAATTGTTTATCCTGCACACGGAGTAGGTGAAATTACAAATATAGAGAACTATACTATCGCAGGTACTGAGATAAAGGTATATGTAATCTCTTTTCCTCAAGATAAAATGACTCTAAAAGTACCAATTAGTAGAGCTATAGTTGTAGGGCTTAGAGCAGTTGCGAGCAAAAAAGATCTAGATGTAATATATTCCACACTTCAAGGTAAACCGAAACAGGGTAATAGAATGTGGAGCAGAAGAGCTCAAGAATATGAAGGAAAGATTAACTCAGGTAATATTGTAGCAGTTGCTGAGGTATTACGTGACTTACACAAAAATGTTGATAATGATCGCTCTTACAGTGAGAGAACTCTTTATGAAGCAGCTCTAAATAGACTCGCAGGTGAACTTGCTATCCTTGAAAACATAGATTCAGCTGAAGCTATTAATAAGTTAGTAGAAGTATTACGCGAAAAGCTCGTAGCATAGTATACTCGTTTTATTTGGAAAATTGGCTATGTCGTCTTTGTAATCCTCAGATGCTCACGTACTTTTGTACGCTCTGCTCCTCGGCTTACAGACTCCATTCTTTTCCAAATAAAACTTTGTCTAAAATGTTTATTTCCTAGAGATAATTTGATATTTCAAGATTTGGTATGTCAAATTTCAGTATACTGTAACCGCTTTGTTTGGCTTCTGGGTCTTAAAGTATCTGTGATATGCTCGGATAGAGATTGAAAAATTGGTAATGTCATTTTTATAATCCATTTTCATACTTATGGTTTGGAAACAGGATCTAGCATAAAGTCAGATAAATCGAGCTTATAGTCTCAAAATGTTAAATAATCAAACCATATTAAATAGTGAAGAAGAAACAAAAAATTTTGCTAGAGTTTTTGCTTCAACTTTAAAACCTAATAATATTGTGTTATTAAATGGTGATCTTGGAGTAGGAAAAACATTTTTTTGTCGTGAAATTATTAAACATTTCTGTGGTGACAACACCTCAATTATAAGCCCAACCTTTAACTTATTACAAACATATAAAGCACCTTATTTTACTATCTATCATTATGATCTTTATCGTCTAAAATCGCCTGAAGCAATTTATGAATTAGGACTTGAAGAGGCATTAGGTGGTAATTTAACCTTAATAGAATGGTCTGAAATTATTAAACACCTCCTACCTATGCCTTTAATGGAGGTAAATCTAGAATTATTAGATGATGATAAACGTTTATGTAAGGTAACTAGCGTGTATTAGATTTGTTACTTTCTTGTTTTTTGAAATTTGGTCCTATATTAGGACTAGACTGTTTTGTTGTAAAATGAGAATCTAATGTTTTTTTAATATCGTCGAGAGTTTTTTTAGAAGCTTCTGCTTCAATATATCTTTTATAAGCTTTTTCATGAGATCTTTTAGCTTCTTCCATCTCTTGTTGACGATGAGCTGCTTTAATATCTCTTTGAGCTATATTTTCTTTTAAAAGGTTTTTATATATGTCATTTACTTTTAAATTTTTTATTTCTGCATTATCGCTTTTGGCATAATGTTTGATTGATTATCCATCTGATGGTTCAAACCTCCACCTTCAGGTGGAGAAACTTTAGTTTGAAATAGTCATAGTCGCTCTGTATAAAATAAGTAAAGAGGACTTATTTTATAGGATGACTA
>DYDT01000016.1 GCA_020404485.1 Rickettsia endosymbiont of Diachasma alloeum
AAGGCTTTTGCACTCAATATTTTGCCATCCGGAGATAACAAAATGAAAAATTGTCATGTAGTGAGATACCAGGCATAGATCTCCTGTTAATTTCTTGGTGCATATTCTAGCTTGTGTTACTTCTTATGCTATCACTAAATCTCATACTAAACTTGATGTTTTAGCTACATAAATACTTCTCTTATCCTAAACTGGCGTTATAAAACCTATTGTAATAATACATTATTTATGGTAAAAACGATGCCATAAAAATAAAGTAAATTTATTATGAAAATATTGATTTTAGGTGCAACCGGCATGCTTGGTAATAGTATGTTTAGGTTTTTGAGCAATGATAAAGATCTTGATGTTTATGCGACAAGCCGGAGCAGCTCAGCTCGTTCTTATTTTTCTAAAGATGTAGCAGATAAAATAGTTTCAAATGTAGAAGTTGAAAATCACGATTCGTTAGTTGAAGTATTAAATAAAGTAAAGCCTAATGTAGTAATAAATTGTATAGGACTGGTAAAGCAGCTCGCTGATGCAAATGATCCTTTAAAAGCATTGCCGATTAATAGCTTACTGCCACATAGGCTTGCTGGTTTATGTGAACTTATTGGTAGCAGGTTAATCCATATTAGTACTGATTGTGTATTTTCAGGAAAAAAAGGCAATTACAAGGAAAGTGATTTTCCGGATTGTTATGATTTATATGGTCGTTCTAAATTTCTTGGTGAGGTAGATTATCCACAGGCTATTACGCTTCGTACTTCGATTATAGGTCATGAACTTTCAGGAAATAGAAGCTTGACTAACTGGTTTTTAAGTTCAGAAGGGTCAGTAAAAGGTTTTGAAAAAGCTATATATTCAGGTTTTCCGACTGTAGAGCTTGCAAGAATAACAAAGGATTTTGTGCTACCTAATAAAGAACTGCATGGTCTTTATCATGTTGCATCAAAACCGATTAATAAGCTAGAATTGCTAAAGCTAATAGCGGAAATATATAATAAAAAGATTGATATTATTCCATCAGATGAGTTAATAATAGACCGCTCACTAGATAGTGCACGTTTTAATGGGATAACAGGTTATAACCCGCCTGAGTGGATGGAACTTGTGAAGCGTATGTATGATTTTGGGTAAAACGTCATTGCGAGGAATGCAGCGACGAAGCAATCTCAGGAATTTTGTGCTACTTCATGAGATTGCTACGCAGTCTTTGACAGCTGGCAATGACGATTCGGTATCCACGCATCTCCTCGCAATGACTGCATAAATAATAATAAAAATAGGTATTTATAGATAATGTTTGTAGATAAAACTTTGTTGATTACCGGAGGTACCGGTTCATTTGGTAATGCAGTACTTTCTCGTTTTCTTAAAAATGATATTATTAAAGATATCAAAGAAATCAGAATTTTTAGTAGAGATGAAAAAAAGCAAGAAGATATGCGTATTGCTTTGAATAATTCAAAAATTAAATTCTATATCGGGGATGTGCGTAATTATCACAGCATTGATGACGCAATGAAAGGTGTAAATTACGTATTCCATGCTGCTGCTTTAAAGCAAGTTCCAACCTGTGAATTTTATCCTATGGAAGCAATAAATACCAATATTTTAGGTGCTGAAAATGTTTTAAGGGCAGCAATAATTAATAAAGTTGCAAAAGTTATAGTACTTAGTACTGATAAAGCTGTATATCCAATTAATGCGATGGGCTTGTCTAAAGCATTAATGGAAAAGTTAGCAATAGCAAAAGCACGTATGAATGTAAAAGATAAGACAGTATTTTGTGTTACTAGATACGGTAATGTTATGGCATCAAGAGGGTCGGTAATTCCTTTATTTATTAATCAAATTAAGCAAAATAAGGATTTAACTATTACAGAGCCTTCAATGACGCGTTTTTTAATGTCACTTGTAGATTCTGTAGATTTAGTTTTATATGCATTTGAGCATGGTCACCAAGGTGATATTTTCGTACAAAAATCTCCAGCTAGTACTATTGAGGTGTTAGCTAAAGCATTACAAGGAATATTTAACAGTAAAAACAAAATACGTTTTATTGGTACACGTCATGGTGAAAAACATTATGAATCGTTAGTATCTTCAGAAGAAATGGCTAAAGCTGAAGATTTAGGCAATTATTACCGCATTCCTATGGATGGACGTGATCTTAATTATGCAAAATACTTTGTTGAAGGTGAAAAGAAAGTAGCACTTCTAGAGGATTATACCTCACATAATACAAAGCGTTTAAATCTAGAAGAAGTTAAAGAGTTGTTACTAAATCTTGATTATGTACAAGAGGAGCTAAAAAATGCTTAAGGTAATGACTATTGTCGGTACTCGCCCAGAGCTTATTAAGCTGTGTTGTGTGATTTCTGAGTTTGATAAATATACCAAACATATTCTAGTTCATACCGGTCAAAATTATGCATACGAATTAAATCAGGTTTTCTTTGATGATATGGAAATCAGAAAACCGGATTATTTTTTAGAAGTTGCAGCAGATAATACAGCAAAATCTATCGGACTTGTTATTGAAAAAGTAGACGAAGTGCTTGAAAAAGAAAAGCCTGATGCAGTGCTATTTTATGGTGATACTAATTCCTGCCTTTCTGTAATTGCTGCTAAACGTCGTAAGATTCCCATTTTTCATATGGAAGCAGGAAATCGTTGCTTTGATCAGCGTGTACCTGAGGAAATTAATCGCAAAATAATTGATCATACTAGTGACGTTAATATTACATTAACCGAGCATGCAAGACGCTATTTAATTGCTGAAGGATTGCCGGCTGAACTTACCTTTAAATCAGGTTCACATATGCCGGAAGTACTTGAACGCTTCATGCCTAAAATATTAAAATCAGATATTTTAGATAAATTATCACTCACATCAAAACAATATTTTTTAATTAGCTCACATCGTGAAGAAAATGTAGATGTCAAAAATAATTTAAAAGAATTATTGAATAGTTTACAAATGCTCATTAAAGAGTATAATTTTCCGATAATTTTCTCTACACATCCAAGAACTAAAAAAAGACTTGAAGATTTAGAAGGATTTAAAGAGCTAGGAGATAAAATAAGATTCCTGCCGGCGTTTGGTTTTACCGATTACGTAAAATTACAAATGAATGCGTTTTGTATTTTATCGGATAGCGGTACTATCACTGAAGAAGCATCAATACTTAATTTGCCTGCCTTAAATATTAGAAATGCTCACGAGCGTCCTGAAGGTATGGATGCTGGCACGTTAATTATGTCCGGTTTTAAAGCTGATAGGGTATTGCAAGCGGTAGAAACTATTACTAGAGAACATGATAACAACAAACGTACACAAGTAATAGTTCCTGATTATAATGAAGTAGGGCTTGTATCGAAAAAAATATTGCGTATAGTTTTAAGTTATGTAGATTACATTAACCGCACGGTATGGTTTAAATGATCAAGAAATATATAACATAATCATAAAGGAAAGCAATGGGATATAGCGAATGATAAAGATATAGAAATTAAACAAAGATCAACTTGGAAATCTGAATTTGATTATCCAGCTGATGGTTCAAACCTCCACCTTCAGGTGGAGAAACTTTAGTTTGAAATAGTCATAGTCGCTCTGTATAAAATAAGTAAAGAGGACTTATTTTATAGGATGACT
>DYDT01000017.1 GCA_020404485.1 Rickettsia endosymbiont of Diachasma alloeum
ACCAAAAAATGGTCTATGCCTATCCCCAATTGGAATGAAGCTATGGCTCATTTTATGATCAAATTTGATGGTAGAATTTAATGGTTCACGAAATTTACACAATTGATGAGACAGAGCCTGGTGTAATGTCTTGGGTATCAAAAAATGTTAGAGATAAAATTTTTGACGTATGTAATAAAAACCTAAGCAAAAATGGTATAGCATATATCAGTTATAATACTTTACCTGGCTGGAATATGGTTCGCACGGTTAGAGATATGATGCTTTATCATTCTAATTCATTTGCAAATGTACGTGATAAAATAGCACAATCTAGATTATTATTAGATTTTGTTAAAGATAGCTTAGAGAATTCAAAAACACCTTATGCTGAAGTATTAAAAACCGAAGCCGGATTACTTTCGAAACAAACAGATCATTATTTACGTCATGATCATTTAGAAGAAGAAAATGCTCAATTTTACTTTCATGAATTTATGGATGAAGCTAGAAAACATAAATTACAATATTTAGCTGATTGTAACCTTTCTACTATGTATTTAGGTAACATGCCCCAAAAAGTAGTAGAGCAGTTAAAAGTAGTAAATGATATAGTTAGAACTGAACAATATATGGATTTTATTACAAATCGTCGTTTTAGAGCTACTCTACTATGTCATAATGATATAAAAATTAATAGAAATATTAATAACGAAGATATAATGAAATTTAATATGATCTTTAATGTTGTTCCTGAAAAATCGCTTAAAGAGGTTGATCTTAATAATCCTTCTGAAAGCTTAGCATTCTTTCTAAACGGCAATAAAGATAGTAATTTAACAACTGCTGCACCATACATGAAAGCTATTCTATATACTTTCAGTGAGCATCTTAAATAACCCCTTAAGTTTTGAAAAAATAACTGAGGAAGCTAATAAAAAGCTACATGGTACTAAATTAAACGAAATAAAAGCTGAGCTTTTAAAAAATGCAATGAAGTTAGTGTTACAAGGTTACATTAATATCACCACTCAGAAACATAGAGAGACAGCTGAGCTTAATAAGCCTAAAACTACAAAACTTGTAATACATCAAGCAAGCCATACTACTTTATATGTGGGTTACAAATTTGAAACATGAGCCAGTAGGTGTTAATTTCTTTGAAAAACTTGCTATTAGATATATGGATGGTAAGCATGATAAGGAAGCTATTATTGACGCAGTAATGGGTCATGTAGTAAAAGGTGAAATAAACTTAAGTAAAGACGGGCAGAAAATAGAAGATCAAGAGGTAATACGTAAACAGCTAGAAGTATTATTTATGCCGATGATTGATAAATTTGCTGCTAACGCTTTATTGGTTTAATACTTTTGTCATCCCGTGACTTGATTGCGGGATTCCATAATACAAGCTGTGATATAAGATCCTGCGATCAAGTCGCAGGATGACAATATAAAAACTATGACCATATTTTTTTATTTATTTACAACATTAATCGTAATTAGCAGTCTATGCGTTGTTTTGAGCAAAAATTCCGTATATTCGGTGTTATGGTTAATTTTTGCCTTTATTAATGGCTCCGGACTTATGATACTGCTTGGTGCAGAATTTTTAGCCATGATGCTGATAGTTATATATGTCGGAGCAGTAGCAGTATTATTCTTATTTGTGATAATGATGCTGGATATGCATTTTAATAAAGCTATAATGCAGCTAAAAGAAAAGCCTATCTTAAGCATCTTTGTATCTTTGATTATGTTTGCTGATTTAGTAGTGATTATTTTACTTGGTACTAAAAATATTCATTTTAGTTCTGATCTATCGTTTGTCATAGCAAGTGATGTATCAAATACTAAAGCGATAGGAAAAATATTATATACTGATTTTATGATACCTTTTCAAATTGCAGGACTTATTTTATTTGTTGCTATGATCGGTTGTATTACCTTAACTCTTAGAAAACGTGATGGAGTAAAACGTCAGAATATTACAAAACAACTTCTGCATAATAAAGAAAATGCTATATTAATGACTAAGCCTTTTATAAATAAAGGAATTGAGAATATCAAATATGAATGAATACATAGGGATTAATCACTATTTAATTTTAAGCAGTTTGGTTTTTACTATTGGGATGCTCGGATTATTTATGCATCGCAAAAATATTATCAATATATTAATGTCGATTGAACTAATGCTGCTTGCAGTTAATATAAATTTTATTGCTTTCTCGGTATATATGCAAGAATTATCGGGGCAAATTTTCAGCATCATAATTCTAACTATAGCTGCTGCTGAAACTTCTATTGGTCTTGCGATATTACTGATATATTTCCGTAATAAAGGCTCGATTGAAGTTACAGATATCAATCAGATGAGGGGATAAAGATGTATCAAAGCATTGTTATAATGATTATTGTATTACCTCTTATTTCTGCTTTAATAAATGGATTGTTTGCAAGTAAAATAGATAAAAAGCTAGCTTCTATAGTTGCAACATCGTTTTTATCTTTATCAGCATTATTTGCATTAATAATATTTTATCACACAGGATTAAACGGGCATATAATCCATATAAAATTATTGCCATGGATTGAAGTTAGCCAATTTAAGGTAGATTGGTCGATTTATATAGATCAGCTAACAAGCATAATGTTTATAGCCGTCACATGGGTATCTAGCGTCGTGCATATTTATTCTCTCGGCTATATGGCAGAAGATAAGGGGATAGTACGTTTTTTATCGTTTCTGTCACTGTTTACTTTCTTTATGTTAATGCTAGTATCAGCAGATAATTTCTTACAATTATTTTTTGGTTGGGAGGGAGTGGGCGTTTGTTCGTATTTACTAATTGGTTTTTGGTATTCAAAAGAATCAGCAAATAAAGCGGCTATTAAAGCTTTTATAGCAAATAGAGTTGGAGATTTTGCCTTTATTTTAGGTGTAATAACGATTATTTTTTATTGTCATTCAGCAAATTACGAGGATGTATTTTTGCTTGCTCCAAAGTTAGCTAATACAAAAATATTACTAGCTGATTTTGAAATTTCTATCCTTGATATTATCTGCTTATTGTTGTTCATCGGCTGTATGGGAAAATCGGCACAGATAGGCTTACATGTCTGGCTTCCTGATGCAATGGAAGGACCTACTCCTGTATCTGCACTGATTCACGCAGCAACTATGGTAACAGCAGGTGTATTTTTAGTAGCACGCTGTTCATATTTATTTGAATATAGTCCCTTAGTTCTACAGTTTATTACAATTATTGGCGGTATTACTTGCCTTTTTGCTGCAAGCATTGCTATTATGCAAAACGATATCAAAAAAATTATCGCCTATTCAACTTGTAGCCAGCTTGGTTATATGTTTATGGCTTGCGGAGTATCAGCATATAATAGCGGTATATTTCATTTAGTAACACATGCTTTTTTTAAAGCCTTACTATTTTTATCAGCTGGTAGTATTATACACGCAGTTCATGAGCAGGATATATTTAAAATGGGTGAGCTGCGAAATAAGATGCCTATAACTTATGGAAATTTTTTAATTGGTTCGCTTGCGTTAATAGGGATCTATCCGCTTGCAGGGTTTTATTCGAAAGATTCAATTTTAGAAGCGGTTTATAGTAGTGGATCGTTTATGTTTATATTTGGTATATTAGCTGCAATACTTACCGCTATTTACTCAATGAAAATAATTATGTTGGTATTTCACGGCAAAACTAGGTTAGCAAAAAATGTTTTTGAGCATGCTCATGAACCTCCTAAAGTAATGAATAATCCTCTTATATTATTAGTAGCAGGAAGCTTTTTCAGTGGGATGATTGGTTATTATCTGCTTTCAATGGATAAACCAAATGGTTATTTCCATGATAGTCTACTTAATTTACAAGTTTATAAGCTATTAATTACTCATCCACCGTTGCATATTAGGTTATTACCAATGATAGTGGGGATAATAGGTATTATTGCAGGGATTTATTTATATAAGTCAAATTCTATTATGTCATTCCTGCGAAAGCAGGAATCCAGTAAAGATAATTGCTTTATCAAAATATTAACCAATAAATATTATTTTGATGAGCTATATAATTTCTTAATAATAAAGCCGATTAACTGCTTAGCTTATTTATTTTATTCTGGTGATCAAAAAATAATTGATCGTTTTGGTCCGAATGGTTTTGTTAGAAGTGTTAATTGTTTCAGTAGATTGACCGGCAAAACCCAGACTGGATACGTTTTTAATTATACTTTGTATGTAGTATTTTTCATGGTTGCAGTAATAAGCTGTTTCATATGGCTAGGAGTAAGTTTGTAGATGCTAGAATTACCAATCATATCAATTACTATCTTTCTGCCGCTAATAAGTGTGCTATATATTTTGCTATTCATTAGTCAAAGCAAAAAACCCGATAAGCAAATACATACAATGTATGTTGCGGTGCTGAGTAGTGTTTTAACATTCATCTCAACTATATATATATTAATAGAATTTGATTCATCTAACTCTGCTTATCAATTTGTTGAACGATATAGATGGCTTGATAAAATTGGGCTTGAATTCCATGTGGGTATTGATGGTATATCAATATTTTTTGTAGCTTTAACTTCCTTTCTTACTCTTATTTGTATTATTGGGAGCTTATTTACTGTTAAAAAATATATTAAAGAATATTTGGTATGTTTTTTATTGATGGAATCTTTTTGTATAGGAGCATTTACCTCAATAAATTTATTATTATTCTATTTATTCTTCGAAGTAATATTAGTTCCAATGTATATTATTATCGGAGTATGGGGTGGTGAGAATAGAATATATGCTGCTGTTAAATTCTTCTTATATACTTTTTTTGGTTCAGTATTTTTCTTATTATCAATTATATATATTTATAGTAAGATTCACAGTTTCGATTTAAGCAATATCGGTGAGTTTACTAATAATTTTCCTTTGCATGTGCAACAAATTTTATGGTGGGCTATTTTTTTTACCTTTGCCATCAAAATTCCTATGATTCCGTTTCATACATGGTTACCTGATGCTCACGTACAAGCCCCTACCAGCGGATCAGTTATTCTTGCTGGTATTTTGCTAAAGCTCGGTGGCTATGGTTTTTTAAGGGTATTACTGCCACTTCTACCTAACGCATCACAAGAATTTGCAATTTACGTAATTTGTCTTAGTGTTATTGCTGTAATATATGCCTCCCTTGTCGCGTTAGCCCAAAAAGATATGAAAAAAATGATCGCCTATTCGTCTATTGCTCATATGGGTTATGTCACTATAGGTATTTTTAGCTTTACTAATAGCGGAATTAGTGGAGCATTATTCCAAATGCTCAGCCATGGTATAATTTCTTCTTGTTTATTTTTAATAGTTGGCACTTTATACGAAAGATTACATACTAAAGAGATAGCTAAATATGGTGGTGTTGCAAGTAAAATGCCAGTGCTTGCCACGTTTTTTATGATTGCAATGCTTGGCTCTGTTGGGTTACCTGGCACTAGCGGATTTATTGGTGAATTTTTAAGCCTGCTTGGAATTTATGAGGTAAATATAATAGCAACTTTCTTAGCAGCTCTTGGTATTATTCTTGGTGCTGTTTACATGTTGAAGCTATATAAAGAAGTTATGCTGGGCGAAATTACTAATAAAGAAATCATTAATTTCAGAGATTTATATAGTTATGAAGTAATCTCAATTGCTCCTTTAATATTACTAATTATTTATTTCGGTCTAATGCCAAGTTCTATTTTAAATGTATTTCATTTGTCGGTAGAGAATTTATTAGTTAAATTTTTCTAGTTGATTATAAAAGATTCAAGTGTTACTCTAATTATAGAACTTTAAATTGAGGTCTATATGAAAAACAGAATAAAAAAAACAGTTAAAGACGTCAATGAGAAGCTAGATGATGCAAGTAGAGCAAGTTGGTCAGGACGTTAATAAAGCAACAGGAATAGATGTAAGCCATGTTGTTAACCTAGAAGCATCGGACCATAAAGAAGCTTTAAGAAATGCTCGTGAAAAATTAGGAATCGGTAACAGCCAAGAAAAGGATAATACAGAACTTGCTGGGGATAATGATGAAGTTGAATTACACTAATAAAATATCATGAAAGTTAAATCTAGCATAGTATCTACAATTTTCTCTAAATTATTTGCGGAAGAAAAAATGGTAAGTGAAAATTTGCTATCTTCTGCTAATAATATAACTGATGTAAGCGGGGAAAGCCAATCTCTGGAAAATAATCCTAATCATGATATAGTGTTATTAGAGCTATACTAAAATGTTATCATTCCATCAATTAAAATTTAGTATATATCAAAAAAAATTGTTTGATAATCTAAGCATTACTTTTCTTAATTCTGCTATTACTTATGTAAAAGGAGCTAATGGCTGTGGTAAAACTTCGCTATTACGGATGATAGCAGGTATCATGCAGCCAAATAGTGGTAATATTTTCTACAAAAATCTTAACATTAACAATATTGCTAAACCTTACTGCACTTATATTGGTCATAATTTAGGTCTAAAGCTTGAAATGACTGTTTTTGAAAATCTGAAATTCTGGTCAGAGATTTATAATTCAGTGGAAACTCTAGATGCTGCTATTCATTATTTTAAATTATATGATTTATTAGATGAGAAATGCTACACTTTGTCCAGCGGATTACAGAAAGTTGTAGCTTTAGCAAGACTTATTGCTTGCCAGTCGGATCTATGGTTGCTTGATGAAGTTGAAACTAATTTAAGTAAAGAAAATAGGGATTTACTGAACAATCTCATTGTTATGAAAGCAAATAGCGGTGGTATTGTACTTCTATCTTCTCACACCGAAAATCATATTAAATCAGCACAAATATTACAACTTACTTGAAGTATTAAATGAAATACTATAAAGTCAAAAAGTTCATAACTTTTTATTTATGGGAGTATAACTATGCAAGTAATAAAAGCTTTAGAACAGGTTTTAGCAGATAGCTACGCCTTATATTTTAAAACACAAAATGATCATTGGAATGTTGAAGGGGCTGAATTTAGAAGCCTACATTTATTATTTGAAGGACAATATGAAGATTTAGCCGAAAGTCTAGACGAGCTAGCCGAACGAATAAGAACTTTAGATGCTAAAGTTCCAGCATTATCAAATTTAATAAAACTAGCATCTATAAGCGAGCCGAATCCTAATGCTTCTGCAAATGAAATGCTAAAAAGTCTTGTAAAAGATCAAGATATTATTATAGATACTTTATATAAAGGTTTAAAAATCGCACAAGCAGAGGGTGACGAGGGAACTGCCGATATATGATTATTGGACGGATTAAAGTACACGAGAAAAATAGATGGTTCTTAAAAAGTAGTATAGCCTAATGTCATCCCTATTTCCGTCATTGCGAGCCGGCATTGTTGCGTGGATAAGAAAAGAGTAGCTGCGAACTTAAAAAAATAGTAAATTGACAAGAAACTTAACCACAAGTGTATATGTCAAAGCTACAAAGAGTTCGCAACTGGAATAATTATAACAGAGCATTAAAGAAAAGAGGAGCAATAATTTTCACATTTTG
>DYDT01000018.1 GCA_020404485.1 Rickettsia endosymbiont of Diachasma alloeum
GCATAACTTCGTATAGCATACATTATACGAAGTTATACGAATATTCTAGCTTGTGTTACTTCTTATGCTATCACTAAATCTCATACTAAACTTGATGTTTTAGCCACATAAATACTTCTCTTATCCTAAACTGGCGTTAGTAGTACAAGGTGCGGGAATAAGTAGTGGATGGATAGATGAAAATAATCCTGATAGGCTTGTTATGCCAAATAGTGACCTAGCTACTACTTTTGGATTAGCATCATTTGGTACACAAATGGTAGTAATGGTTTGTGGTGTACTATTTTCTATATGTGTTATCTTTAAAATTCGGGAATATTGTAAAGGTGAAAGAAAAAAACATATGATCTTGATGAAATTTATCCGCCCGATAGTAATAAATTAAATAATGAATTAGTAGAGCATAATGGTAAAACATATCAATATAACGAAGATACTGTGATACTTACCTGCCACTTACCGGTGTTGATCTTGGTTATGTATAAGTTTTAATGTCATTGTAAGTGAGCTTAAAACTTAAGTAGAGTGTAGAAATCTCATAAAGCAAACTCCTGAGATTGCACACGTACAAAACTTACAGTTTCTCCGGCGTTGCCCGCATGGATCATTTTCTCGTCATTGCGAGGAAATTACCAAGTAATTGACGAAGCAATCCAGTAAAAAATGCTAACTTATAGCATTTTTTATTATTTTTTCTGGATTGCCACGCTCCTTGTAGTCGCATAGCTCATGACGACTCTCAATCCACGCAGGCAATCCTCATGCGGGTATGACATCGGAGCCATGCAACAAGACCAGTTTCTCCTCGCAATAACGTTTTATAGCATTAAAAAATTCAATGTGTAAAAATATCAACTTCATCCCAGCCGACTAAATCTAAATTGGCTCTGGTCGGTAGAAATTTAAAGATGTCTTGAGCAAGTTCAAATCTATTTTCTTTAACTAACATTGCTATTAAATGCTCTCTTAACTTATGCAAATAAAGCACATCTTTAGCAGCATATTCTTGTTGGTCGGAAGATAAATTATCAGCACCCCAATAAGAAGATTGTTGTTGTTTGGAAATATTTACTCCTAACAATTCTCTACATATATCCTTAAGCCCATGGCTTTCAGTATAAGTTCTAACTAGCTTTGAAGATATTTTAGTACAAAAGATATTCTCTAACTCAACTCCCAAATATTTTTTTATCGCTGCTAAATCAAACCTTGCGAAATGAAATATCTTGCAACGTTCTTTATCACTTAATAAATTCTTTAGGTTAGGAGCATTATAGTTTTGATCTAGAAAATGCACAAGGTGAGCATCACCATTTCCGTTACTAAACTGCAATAGACAAAGTTTATCCCTATATAAATTTAATCCCATCGTTTCGGTATCTATCGCTAAATCGCCTTCTAAATTAACATCATCAGGTAAATCGTTTTGGTAAAGTGTAATAGTCATAATATATTCTTTGGTTAAATTTTAGGTTTTTTGACAAAGCCTATGGTTTGCTATTGGTATTGAATACTTGTTCGTTTGGAGCTGCTATACCTAAAACCTTGCGTGCTTGTTCATCTAGCATATCTTTGTCTAACGATTCGGTTCTAAGTAGTTTAACGTTATGTTCAAGCTCTACTCGCTCAGCTCGCAATAATTTCAGTGCATCATAGGCTTTTTCAAGCTTTCTATTTACTTTTAAATAGGCAATAACTCCTTTATTGCCGTAAATGCAGTGAAAAACAAAATATCCTAGCAGCAATGCCAGAAAGATATTTAAAATTATTTTTTTTGTATGATTATTTGAAAGTATTGAATTAAAAATACTCATAAATATAATCCATTTATAAAAAATATTACTGGAGTAGTTAAAATTATACTGTCAAATCTATCCAATACTCCTCCATGACCTGGTATAATATTGCCGCTATCTTTAATATTAAACTTTCGTTTAAAATATGAAATAAATAAATCGCTTAGCTGAGCTATTAAAGCTAGCGTGCAACTAATTATAAACAAGTAAATCCTATTTGAGAAATAGTAATTTTTAGTATAAAAACTTGGTATAAAACTAATTAAGATTGCAACTAAGCCTGCCGATAATATTCCTGTAATTAAACCGCTCCAAGTTTTTTTAGGGCTAATTTTTGGAGCAAGCTTTGTACCGCCAAAAGTTTTGCCGCCAATCATTGCAAATGTATCTACCGACCAAATTATGCAAAAATAAAGCATAATAAGCCAGTTATTTATAGGATTGCTACTTAAGAATATTAATAAGCTTATGGGAATTGGAATAATAATTAACCCTATTATTAGATATATAGCAGAAGAATAGGTCATATCATACCACTCGCTAAGCATTCCTATAGCCACTAGTACCATTAAAATATAGAATAAAGGTTTAAGCCATAAGATAGCTACCACAAATGATGGTACTAATACTATACCGGACAGTACTCTTAAATATAAATTTGATTTTTGTTTATCTTTTGCCAAACGTTCTTTTCCTTTTTGAATAATCATCTATAGCGTTTATTATGTCTTCTTTATTAAAATCAGGCCAATATTTTTGAGAAAAATATAGCTCAGCATAAGCTGCTTGCCAAAGTAAGAAATTACTAATCCGAAAAACACCGCCAGGTCTTATTAATAAATCTACATCCGGCATTTCTGGATCATATAACGCATTCTGTATATCGCTCTCAAGAATTCCCGTTTTACCGCTTGCAATAATTTTAGTGCAAGCATCCATGATTTCTTGACGACTACCATAGCTAAAAGCTATACAAAGAGTTAATTTGTTATTATCTTTCGTTAATTCTATAGCATTATTTATTTGTTTTTGCAATGAGTCGCTTAATAAATTAAGCCTACCTATTACTTTTATTTTAATGCCATTTCTATGTAAATTATCTAGCTCTTTTTTTAAATAAATATTTAATAACTTCATTAAAAAAGATATTTCTGTAGTTGAGCGTTGCCAATTTTCAGAAGAGAAAGTATATAGCGTAACATATGGTATTTTAAGGTTAATAAATTCCGGTAATAATTCATGAACTTTATCAGCTCCGGCTCTATGTCCCTCAGATTTAGGTAAGTCATGCGTAGCTGCCCAGCGTGCATTACCATCCATTATTATTGCTAAATGTTTTATGTTAGTCATTATTAAATATATATTTCTGGTTCTTTTTAACGTCATTGCGAGCCACTGAAAGTGGCGTGGCAATCTTATCAGAATGTCCTGAGATTGCTTCGTCGCTACACTTCTCGCAATGACGACTATACCAATTTTAAAAGTTCTATCTTAGTATATATAGGAATTTCTACTCTAACCGACAGCCCGCCTAAATCCTTACTATCTTCTAGATAAAGAAATCCATTATGATTTTTTATTATCTCACGAGTAATGGCAAGTCCAAGTCCTACATTACTTGAATTATCTAACTGTCTTGCTTTATCTGATCTATAAAATGGTTTTAATACTAAAGGTTTTTCTGCATCATCTATGCCCCTGCCATTATCTTCAATTATTATCAATAAGTTAGATGAATTAGCATTTAACGAAATTCTAACTTTAGTACCATATTTTATAGCGTTACTGATTAAATTAGACAAGGCTCTTTCGAAAGAATGTGGTTTAATTCGAAGTTTCACTCTATCTAATTTAGTAGGATTTATAAACTCAATATCTATATGTGACCATTTATTTAAAAAAGATTTAATCCAAGATAAAATAAAAACTTCTTCACACTGTTCTGCACTTTCACCTCTGGCAAAATCTAAATAGGAATTTATCATTTGCTGCATGGTTAATATATCTTGCTTTAATCCGTCAGTTTCTTCATTTTCGTCCATTAATTCAAGTTGTAATTTCATACGTGTTAAAGGAGTTCTTAAATCATGAGAAATCATGGCAAGCATAGTAGTTCGTTTGGTAATTTGCTTTTCTATACGAAATTTCATCTTTAAAAAAGCAAGCCCTGCTTTTCTTATTTCTAAAGCACCTGTAGGCTTAAAATTCTTACTTTTTAAGATACCTCGACCGAATTCGTCCATACTATCTGCAAGAGCAAGTATTGATTTAATTTGATTCTTAGAGAAAATAATAGAGATGGAAAGTAATATGATAGTTAAAAATATAATCCACAGAACAAAAATATATACTGTTGGGTTAAGTAAAAGTTTGGCTGGAAAAGAAACATTTAATATCTCATTATTTAGTTCTAATAATACTTGAATTCTATTTTCCTTAGTTAAGTTAATTATATTTTTCTCATGAATTTTTGTATTTAAAATATTTTTAAATATAGTTAAGGGTTCGTTTAACTTAGGCTGTTTTGCTAATAGTTTCTTATTAGGCTCAAATTGATAAGATAAATTGAGATAATTTTCTGATAAATGTGTTATTTCTTTGGGATTGTCTTTATGCTCTTTAATTAAAGATTCTATTTCATTGATAATAATGGTGCTAGTATAATATGAAACATTATACCAATGACGATCATAAAACAAAAATATAGCAACTAGCTGTCCTATCAGAATCGGCATAATTATGATAAGCATAACTCTTAGGAACAAAGTCCTAGGTAATAGTTTAAATATAAAGTGCATATCCCTCGTTACGCACGGTTTTTAAATATTTTGGTTCTTTAGGATTATCTTCCAGCTTATTCCTTATTCTTGTAATTTGTACATCGATAGAGCGTTCACTAAGACCTCCCATAATTTTTGAAAGCTCAAGGCGGCTAACAGAAGTGCCAAGACGTTCTATAAATATCTCAAGTAACTTCTGCTCAGTAGAGCTAAGTGGAATTATCTGATCATTTTTAGTAAATTCTTTAGTATTATAATTATAAAAATTATTGCCAAATTTAGTTATATTTTTTTCTTTTTTAGGATTATTATAATTATTGATCAAGTTATTTATACGCAATAATAATTCTCGTGGTTCAAAAGGTTTAATAACATAATCTGATGCACCAGCTTCAAGACCTTTAACACGGTCATCAGCTTCCGATAAAGCAGTTAGCATTACTATCGGTATATTATTGCCAGCATCTCTAATGGTAATAGCAAAATCAAGCCCCGTAATGCTTGGTAACATGACGTCTAAAATAATCAAGTCATAATTAGAAGTTTTTAACAAATCTTTTGCTTCTATAGCTGAGACGGCAGTTGATACTAGAAACTCATTTTTATTTAAAAATTGCTTTAAAAGTGCTAATATTCTGGTATCATCATCAACAATTAGGATATGTGCCTTATATTCTTGCATATAAATATGATGTAATTTTTAAAAATTTTTTCGTCATTGCGAGGAGCATAGCGGCGAAGCAACCTTAGGAGTTTGCTTTATGATATTGCCACACTCCTTGCAGTCGCGTAGCTCATGACATAATTACTCTAGTACAAATAACAATTAATAACAATGACAAAAAATTCAGAAAATAATCTTTGGTATATTTGGATTAATGGTGAGTTAGTTCCTTATGAACTTGCTACAGTACATGCTTTAACTCATAGTTTACATTACTCAGGATCGGTATTTGAGGGTGAGCGGGCTTATAATGGTAAAGTTTTTAAACTTAAAGAACACACTGAAAGATTAATTAAATCAGCAGAAGTTTTAGGGTTGAAAGTACCTTATAGTGTAGAAGAAATTATAAAAGCCCACAAATTATTAATAGAAAAAAATAATATTCAGGATGCATATATAAGACCGCTTGTTTGGTGCGGGAGTGAATCTTTAAATATTATTAATCCTAAATTATCAACTAATGTTTTGATTGCGGCTGTTTCTTCTATGCCACGAGCATTTACTGCGGGATTTAATTTGCATGTAAGCAAATGGCGTAAGGCTGCACCTAATATGATGCCGGTACAATCTAAATCCGCTGCTCATTATAATATGGCAATAACGAGTAAGAAAGAGGCTAAAGCTCTTGGTTATGATGATGCATTATTACTTGATTATGAGGGATATATTGCGGAATGTACTACAACAAATATTTTCTTTGTTAAAGATAATGTGCTATATACTCCAATTGCCGATAGATTTTTAGATGGTATAACAAGACGAACTATTATTGAAATTGCAAAAAATTTAGGGTTAGAAGTAAAAGAGGAGCGTATAAAGCTAGAGCAAATAGAAGATTTTACCAGCTGTTTTGCTACAGGTACGGCAATCGAGGTGCAGAATATTAATTCTATAGATCTTGACGGAAAGAAAGTTACTGTTAATGATTATAAAATTGTTGATATGTTAAAAGAGGAATATGGTAGAATTGTAAGGGGATAGTATACTATGTCATTCCGTGAATAAATCACGGGATGACAGGGGGAAATGATCTATGCAACAACGCCTTTTCGCAATGACGAAACAACATAAAAATGAAAAGCAATGAATAACATATTTAAAGGTTTGATTACGGCAATAATAACGCCGTTTAAAAATAATAAACTGGATTTAGAATCGCTTGAAAAAATTTTAGAGCATCAAATAAAAGCCAAAATAAATGCTGTAGTAATAGCAGGTTCAACAGGTGAGGGGAGTAGTCTAAGCTTTGAAGAGTATAAATTATTATTGCAGACAGCTAAGGATATTATAAATAAGCGTATTCCTGTAATTAGTGGATGTTCTTCAAATAATACCGCTTATGCGATAGAGCTTGCGGCTGAATCTACAAAAATCGGAGTTGACGGATTTATGGCTAGTCCGCCTTCATATTTAAAACCTACTCAAGACGGAATATATAAACACTTTGAAGCAATACATGAAGCTAGTAATTTACCGATTATGCTATATTCAGTTCCGGGTAGAACTGGTGTCGATTTTACTGATGAAGTGATATTCAAACTGTCTAGATTGCCTCGTGTTTTAGCTTTAAAAGATGCAGGAATAGATTTAGAAAGACCGCTTAGAATCAAACCTATAGTTAAAAAAGAATTTAATCTATTATGTGGTAATGATGATTTAAGTCTTGCTTTTAATGCTCAAGGCGGAGTAGGGTGTGTGTCCGTAGCTTCTAACGTTACACCTAAATTATGCAAAGAGCTTCAAGAGAAATGGTATAACAATGATGTTAAAGGAGCTTTAGATATTCATCAAAAATTATTACCTTTATATAAAGCATTATTCGTAGAATCAAACCCGATTCCAGTTAAGTATGCTATGCATTATTTAAGATTCTGCACAAACGAAATTCGTTTGTCTTTAACTGAAGCAACAAGTACAACCAAAAAACAAATTGAAGAAATTATAACATCACTATCTATAAAGTTATGAGTGAGTATAAGAAAGTTATTGCACAAAATAAAAAAGCTCTATTTAATTATTTTATTGAAGAAAGGCTAGAGGCGGGTATTGTATTAAAGGGCAGTGAAGTTCAATCGCTTCGTCAAGGTAAAGCATCTATAGAAGAGAGCCATGCAGCTGATACGGGAAATGAGGTATTTTTGTATAATTGTCATATTGCAGAATATGAAAAAGCAAATAGATTCAATCACTCTACCAGAAGACCGCGTAAATTATTATTGCATAAGAAAGAAATAAATAAAATTATCGGTAGAACTAAAATAAAAGGTTATACTCTAGTTGCCTTGTCTATGTATTTTAACAAAAAAAACAAGATAAAAATTGAGCTTGGCATTGCTAAAGGTAAAAAATTACATGACAAGAGAGAAGCGATTAAAGAAAAAGATTGGAAGAGGGATCAAAGTAGATTGATCAGACAGAAGTAAAGAGTGGGGTATGGTTATCACCCCGTAATTTATTCACGGGGTTCAGGAAAAAATATGTAATATTTTTTATTGTTTTTCTGAATCCCGTGGTCAAGCCACGGGATGACACAGTAGGAGTTGCATCTCCTCGTAATGACGTATCTTAGCCCGAAACAAAATAAAATTAATTTTAAAGGTTATTTATGCAGCATATTATTGGAAAGATATTAGTTATATTTGTAGTAATTATAGGAGTTTTATTTATTTTTCAGACTATAAAAACTTCTTCTACAAAACCTGTTTCCATAGAAGTTAAACAAAATGAAGAGCCGCAACAATGCGAAGAAGAAAGAGTTAAGAAGATTATCGAAGAATATCTGCTTAATACTCCTGAAATAATAATACAATCAATAGAAAATCTACAAAAGCGTAAAGTACAAGAAAGTGAAACCAAAGTTAATAGCTATATTAAGGATAACAAATTAGATATCGAGAATAGCCAAAATTTTCCTGTCATAGGTAATAAAGACGGTGATATAACTATAGTTGCTTTTTATGATTATTCTTGTTCCTACTGTAAAAAAGGTTATGTTTCTTTAAATGAGTTATTACAAAATGATCCAGAGGTGAAAATTTTGTTAAGACCATTACCTATCCTTGGCGAGGCCTCTGATTATTTAGCAAAAATAGCTTTAGCAGTTTATAAAATTAATCCTAGCAAATTTAAAGCTGTTCATAGTGAATTAATGAAGATAAGAAATATTTCTAAAGAAACTGTTGAAGAATTATTAGCCAAAAATGACTTAAATATTACGGAAGTTGAAGAGATAGCTGATAGTTCTGATATAAGAGATTTAATCGCTCAAAATATGCAGATAGCTAGAAATCTTAAAATTCAGGGTGTGCCTGCATATGTAATTAATGCTAGGTTAATCCCAGGATCAGTAGATTTTCCTCAATTATTAAGCATAGTCAAAGAAATTAGAGATAGTAAAGATTCTTAAAAATAAAATGTCGTTCTTATTTTTATAAGAATGACATTTTACCATATCATAATTAGAACTCCATCCTCTTGGTTTTGAGATTGCCGGTGATCCTATTATATTAACTGCAACCATATTTAAAAATTGCATATTTTC
The DNA here is from genome assembly GCA_020404485.1 of Rickettsia endosymbiont of Diachasma alloeum. Taxonomy (GTDB): domain Bacteria; phylum Pseudomonadota; class Alphaproteobacteria; order Rickettsiales; family Rickettsiaceae; genus Rickettsia. Next base: position 8,842 of record DYDT01000018.1, read on the forward strand.
TAAAAGAGCATGGGGCAGATGTAACATTTATAGGATCAAATGGCTTGGATGCTTCTAATCTATATGTGAATTATCTTAAAAATCTCTATAAAAAACTGAGAGAAAGTAAAGAAAAGATAAAAAATATAACAGGAATATGTTTAAAATACAAACATGAAACTCTTAATATTAAAGATCTTGAGATGTGGCATAATATATTATCAAGTTATGAGCCAGAATCTTTTAGAGACAAGACTTACACGGAAAGAGAAATAAAAGAGTTGTCATTTTATGAACAAAATTTATTCCCAAATTTGATAATAGATATAGAGATGATAGGATGTTAGTTAATAGATATAATCTTTGATATGTTTCTATAATTTCATCTATATACTTGACAATATGCTTTTAGATTGTTAATATCCTTTTACATATATTAAAGCTATAAAGCTAACAAATAAAATTAATTCTTCAAGCCACAAGAATAAATCTAAAAATCTAGTTTGATTATCCATCTGATGGTTCAAACCTCCACCTTCAGGTGGAGAAACTTTAGTTTGAAATAGTCATAGTCATCCTATAAAATAAGTAAAGAGGACTTATTTTATAGGATGACTATGACAGAATATGAGAAAGGGAAACATACGGTATATTATCATAGGTATCACATAGTATGGATAACAAAATACCGTTATA
>DYDT01000019.1 GCA_020404485.1 Rickettsia endosymbiont of Diachasma alloeum
AATTCCTTACTTTCCAGCTCTCTCGTATAACTTCGTATAATGTATGCTATACGAAGTTATTACGGGAATGAAGCTATGGCTCATTTTATGATCAAATTTGATGGTAGAATTTAATGGTTCACGAAATTTACACAATTGATGAGACAGAGCCGGTTTAATATAAAAAATATATTTACTTTGTATTAAAATGTATTAAAATTATGTTAAAATCACCAATTTTAATAACTTAGGGTAATTTTTTTATGCAAAATAAAGTTAAAAAGCTGTTAATGACACTTGTCGCAAGTAGTACATTAATTACTAGTAGTAGTGCACTAGCTACCCCTCCTCAAACCTTTTCGAATGTTTTTACTTTTGGCGATAGTTTTTCTACGCCAGCTAATAGTTGGTCAGCTTTAGTCACTGAACATTATGGTTCTAAATATGTAGTTAACCAGACAAATTTTGCTTTAGATGGAGCCTCAACTAACAGCTTAAGTCCTGAATTAAGTACTTATAAAGCAAATGTAAAAACATTTGACCCTAACGCTCTTTATATGATGTATATGGGACCAAATGATGCGGACTTCATACTTATTGCATTACGATCCGATCTAAGTGAATTATTATTTACCCGTGGTTTAACTTTTGATCAGATTATGAGCGGCGTTAAAGATGGCTCTTTAACTTCTAACGATTTTCCCGATACTACTGCAGAAGTAGTTTCTAGAGGGAATAATGTTGGTGAATTCATTAAAAATATATCTGATGGCGGGGCTAAATATATAGTAGTCTTAAATCATTTTAATGAGTCCTACAGGCAATTTATATTAGGTGGTACTGATGAAGAGGAAAATTTTGCAGGGGGATTTTTAAGTAATTCATTTAATCAAGCTATTTACAGTGCGATAAATAAATCTGTGCCATCTGCAAATGTAATATATGCCGATTATGCAAGATTAGTAGCAGAATTAAGTACTAAGCCTTCTAATTACTTTATAGCAAGTGAATTAGTAAATACATATAAAAATCAAGGTGTATTTGATAGTACTTCTCACCCAACTTCAGCAGCACATAAAATTACTGCCCAATATGTTCTTTCTGTAATTGAGTCACCGAGCCGCATCGCTTATGTAAGAGAAATACCAATTGCAATTGGTGAAAATGTAGCTCAAAATATTCGCTCTAAATCCTATGATTTAACAATGAATGAGAGTGAAAAATTTAGCGGTGATATAAATGGCAATTATTTAGATTTCCATACTAAATCCAAAACTGTCAAAGATATTGGGATTAAAAAATCAGATACCTCTGAAATCGCTGCAAATTTTAACTATAAGCTTGCAGATAATTTAGTAGTTGGTTTTGGTATCAATGGTGATAAGTCTAATATGAGCTTTAAAAATAATAATGGTAAAGCAGAAATTAAAGAATTATTACTAACATTAAATGGTACTTATAGATTTGATAACCCTATATTTGTATATGGTGCTATCGGTAGTGGCTGGATTAAATATGATATCAAGCGTCAAATTAACCTTGGTCAAGCTGTAAGAATAGAGCAAGGTAAGCCAAGAGGTATGCATTACATGGCTACTATTGGTACAGGATATCAATATGATGCTTTTGCTGAAACAAATTTAACACCTTTTGTAAATGTGAATTATCAAAAAGTTTCAATAAATTCATATACAGAAAAAGGCGAACTTCATAGTACTACTATGAGCTTTAACATTCCAGATCGTAAATCTGTAATAACAGAAATAGGTGCTAGAATTGATGGAAATGTTAATTTAAAAGAAAATATTTCTGTTACTCCGTCATTAACATTAACATATGGATATGACTTTATAAATCCAATGAAACAAGCTAAAGCTAAAGTATCTGATATGCCAAGGCAGTTTGTAGTTCCTACTTATAAAACAGATAGATCATATTTTGGTATTAACGGGGAGCTATCTGCTCAGACTTATAATATAAATTATGGTATTAGAGCTGAAAGTAGATTAAGGAAAAATACAAAATTCTGGTCTGCTGGTTTATTTTGTAAATACTCATTTTAATTGATTGTTACATAGATCAAAAAATGTCCTTGATGTCATCCCCGTATAGCATTGCCCGTGGCTCTGTCTCATCAATTGTGTAAATTTCGTGAACCATTAAATTCTACCATCAAATTTGATCATAAAATGAGCCATAGCTTCATTCCAATTGGGGATAGGCATAGACCATTTTTTGGT
>DYDT01000020.1 GCA_020404485.1 Rickettsia endosymbiont of Diachasma alloeum
ACCAAAAAATGGTCTATGCCTATCCCCAATTGGAATGAAGCTATGGCTCATTTTATGATCAAATTTGATGGTAGAATTTAATGGTTCACGAAATTTACACAATTGATGAGACAGAGCCAAAATTTACAGTATCTGTAAGATCAAATCTTGACTTCTACAAGCAAAGGTAGGGTATTATTAATCTCTAAATTTTTAGCAAATAATTTTGATTTTTTATGTATTGGCTTCTTTTAGTTATAGCAGGTATGTTTGAAATAGCTTTTATTATTTCATTAAAACATTCTGATGGTCTTACAAAACTAATACCAACATTGTTTTTTATTTTATTTGAAATATTAAGCTTATTCTGTCTTGCTAGAACATTAAATAAAATTCCTATAGGTACAGCCTATGCTGTATGGACTGGCATAGGTGCAGCAGGTGCTGCATTACTTGGTATCTTTATGTTTAATGAGCCGACATCTATAATGCGATTATTCTTTATTACTACCTTAGTTATATCGATAATTGGTCTTAAGATGTCTTAAAATACAAGATAATGAAAAATAATAATTCAGATAATCTTAATTCTAATATTCATAAAAAAGCAAAAGCTTTGATATGCAATTATTACGAATATTATATTATGACTGTAGGTATACTTGGACAATCCATACATTATATGCAAGCATATCAATTGTCAGATATAAAACCTTAAATACTGCGTCATCATTTGGAAAGATGCGTTTATTCTTAGTAACTTTTCTGAGTCTTCTGACTCATGATTGTAGCAATTTATACTTTTTGGACAACCCGTATCGACCAAATACTACTCACTCTGTATACTCTGCATTGTCTCCAATAACTGGGGCGTAAGCACTATATGCAAGCCTCTGAGCATATTCCAAATCCTTAGGTTCAACAACATCTTTGGTTATCTTACATTTCGCACCACTGCATTTCTGACCAAATAATAAGTACCACAATAATAAATTACCTTGCCAATCTACTAACAATTGATTAGGAACACTGTTAACAACAGGAGATGCTTTACTACCTATAAATTTACTTACATCTTGTTCTATCCTATGTTGCGTACCCATAGCATTCTGCACTTGCACTATAGCATCCAGTCTAATGTCAGTATACTCACCAATATCATCTCTAGAAACTAAGTTATCGTACTGTTTCTCATACTTGATATGTAATGCATCTTCTATATCCCTACGACCTCTTTGATTATCTCCAGTATGCTTCTGGCCAATGTGGTGTTCAGCTTTCTCATTCCCCTCTCCATGATGATAGCGATGTTTGTGATGATTATAACTATTCTCTAAATCTTGATTCCTGATAGTGATGTCTTCTATATTATGATCTTTATATGACGATGGTATTGGCAGTTGAAACTTTATTATATCCATACCATATGCCTTTGCTACATCAAAGGCTGTCTTATTATCTTTATTCTTCAGATTTAAAGTAACATTGTTGTCTAGCAGTAATTGAAATATCTGGATATTCTTTATTTGTGCTGCTAAATGTAGAGGTGTATTACCATCTCCATCCTGGATATTTATATCTGCTGTATTTGCGATTAATAAATCGATTATATCTTGTTTATTATGTTTAACTGCTAAATGTAATGCAGTACTATCCATGCTGTCATGAAAATTGACAAAAAGTGAAATTATTTTATTATCCTCGCTCATTAAGGCCAATTTGAGTATTGTATCACCGTTCTGGTTTTCTATACATAGCAACATACTACCATCATCTACGAAACTTAATAGTAACGCTATTACTTCTTGATCCATCCTCTTCAATGCTAAATGCAAAGCTGTGTTCCCATCATTATCTTGTAATTTGAAATCTGCATTCTTTGCTTTAAGCAATACAAGACTAGCACTATCATGGTTTTTCACTGCCAAATGCACAGCTGCATTACCAGCCTTATTCTTGATATCAAGCCTCGTACCCTTGTCTATTAAATACTTTATAACTTTAGTATTGCTTGAATGCATTGCTAAATGTAGAGGTGTATTACCATCTCCATCCTGGATATTTATATCTGCTTTATGCTGAACTAAAAGATTTATTGCAGCTTGATTATTAATTAAAACAGCTGCAGATAATATACTCTTCCCTTCTTGATCTTGAAAACGAATGAATTGAGATATTATTTCACTATCTTTACTCTCCAGTACATGCTCTAATACACTTTTATTGTCATTGTACGCTCTATCCAACAATATCGTACTATCTTTTACATGATTTAAGTACAATTCTATAATTTCTTTATTTTCTTTTATCACGGCTAAATATATAGCTGTCTCATGACGTTTATTATTAATATCAACCTGCGCATTTTTTTTGATCAAAAGATGTATTATTTTCTTTACTATATCATCATCATTATTGTCAATTGCCCTTGTGCGACGCCCCCTGTACCTTAATTGGTTTGTACTAATATGTAATGCAGTATCACCATCACTATTTACTGTATCAATATTTGCTCTATGCTCTAAAAAAGATTCTATCATTTCGTAATTTTGATTTTGTGTAGCATAATGCAAAGGGGTACTACCAAAATTATTTACAGTATTCAATTCCGCACCATGATCAGTTAAGAGTTCTGATATTTCATTATCAATACTACTCTCTATTACACTATATCCTTGTGCTCTATTGAGTATACCACTAGCTAATGACCTCGCAGTACTACCAAGCCATGATAATATTGAACCCTCTCCAATGCCTAAATACCCTATTATTCCTCCAGCACCAGCCGTAACAGCACCCCCTCCTACAGCTATTGATATTGCACTATAGCCATCATCATTTGTGGCATTGACATCTGCTCCACTTTCTATTAGCTTCTTCACTAATTCCTTGTTTTTGACAGCTGTTGCTATAATTATTGGAGTATTACCTTGGTAACCTGGAGCCGTAACGTTAGCTCCATGCTGCAGCAATAAATCTATCATCAACTTATTGTTCATTCTAATGGCTGCAGCCAGGGCTGTATCATTGCCATTATTATGAATATTTACATTCGCTTTGTGATCCAATAAAAATTCTGTAATCCTTGTATCATTCTTGAGAACTGATAAATACAATGCTGTATTGTTATTATTTAATATATTAATGTTCGCATCATACTTGAGCAACAATTCTGCTATAGCATAATTATTATTAGCACTATTTATAATTGCACTCAGTAATAAAGATTGACCTTCGTTATTCACTGAATCTACATTAGCGTCGCGTGCTATTAATAAACCTACAACTTGATCATTTCTATTTAAAATCGCATAATATAATGCTGTATTACCGGCTAAGTCTCTTGTGTCAATACTAATCCCATGATCTATAACTAGCGCTGCCCATTCCTTTGCATCTTTGTAATGCATCACTTGATGTAATAATGTTTTGCCTTCTACATCTATCACTGCTTTTAACTCTTTACCATATCTTGTACAGACCACTTTAAATAACTGGATATTATGTGTTGCAGCTGCCATACTTATCATAGCACTTGTATTCTTCATTATTAAATGCATATTAAAAGCAATATCAGGTATCTCTTTTTTTATTGCATCTATAATTTCTTGTTCCATAATAAAGTCATTTACTCGAACACAAGTCCCGTCATCACGAATCTGAAACTTATTCAAAATCTTTATTAATTGAGCAATTGGAAGATATGTTGTTAATTTATCTGTACAATCTAAAAATGACTTACCGTCAACCACTGTAGGACTATTTGTTGGCAGTACTTTTAAAATTTCTCGTTTATGCTTTGATTGCGATATAAAATGAGCAGTCATAAGACATGCTATAACCCCAGCAGCTGTATCATGATATTGGGACAACAAATGATCATCATTATTTGAGAATCTACGTAATATGTCTACATTAATACCATATGCATTTAAGAATTCTACACGAGCATCATCGTTCATTAGTTCTCTCCATATCTCATTCCTTAAATTACGAAAATACTCTTCATTATGACTTGTAGGTAAACTATTTTGCACGGCTGCTACATCACTATTTGGGGTCAGCAATAATACATTACGCATTGCCTGTGCATTTTCTAGTGCCCATAACCCACAATTATAACTGTCATGTTGCTGACTATGAATTCCTATATCATGAATTCTGATATGATGAGCATTTAAAAGTTCAGCTAGACCAGACGCAATTGAGTGACCAAAAGAATCTACGTAATAGCCATCATAATGATTATTTACTCTTTGTAATACCAAACTAACCCAATGATTACCTACGCCACTCTCTGGTAATTCACCTCCTTGTGAATTGACGTTGATTATGATAGTAAATGGACTCGTATCTTTACTTGCACGATACTCCTTGAGTATATGAGATAATTCAGCACTAGTACTCAATACTTGGACATTAGTATTTTGATAGTGTACTCTTGCTATGTGCGTAACATCATGATCCTGTAACCAATAACCATCATCATCCCTCACTATTGCAGTTTCAAATACTGGGCCTAATGTCCCCTCTGTTACATAACCATTATATTTATCTAAATTGTTGTCATATAATGATTTTATTGGACATGTTGGTTCAATTTCCATTTTTTCAAGTTCTGTAGATAAATCTGTATTTTGTTGAAGATCATCGTCTATTAATACTGATATACCTAAAGACTGATTGAGTAGTTTGAGAATTGATTCATCACTAAGATGGCTTTTATCAATATATAATTGCTTTAATCCATTCAAATCCTGTGCTGCATTCTTTATAAGAGCTTCAACTATATCATTGATTATTGTGTCATCTAATATGTTACCTCGTATATCTAATATCTCTAGAATATCATTATTCTCTAATCCCTGAAACAACGAGGATATTGAAGACTGATTTAATTTACAATTCGCTAAATTTAAATATTTTAATCCTGTATCTTGTAATAGACGATTGAAATCTATATAGCTAGATTGTATATCAATATGTACTCTACCATGATCATTAATCATAGTTTGAGTTGTAAAATCATTCCCTGATAAATTTAGATGACTCAAGACCGTATTTGTTTGTACTCCACCAATCAATATATTTAAATCCCTAACGCTTAAGTGATTATCAGCAAGATTTAAATATTTGAGATATTGATTGTTTGGTAAGACTTGAGCGAGTTGCGACAACGTCTTAGTACCAATCTTAACATTACCATTTGCATTACCACTTAAATCTAAACTCATTAATCCAGTATTCCCTTCCAGCCCCTTAACAATCTCTTCTCCTATTTCATCCTTCATATTCATCGATGACAAATCTAAAGAACGCAAGTATTTGCTGCAGGATATATAATCCTTTATTAATCCTGCAATGATATACATAGATAAATCTGTTACCCCAACATCTATCTTATTACCTGCAAGGCTTAATTCTTCTAATGTACTAGTATCTATATTATCTTTTAATGTGCTAAAGATTTTTCGTAACGCACCATCACCTATATCATTCTCAGCAATATTCACTTTGCGAAGATTAGGGTTACTAAATAATAAAGACATGATCTCTAACATTTGGTCATTTGAAACTTTTGGATTATACTCAAGACCAACATTTATTAATGATAACTCTTGTATTTGATCGTTATCATGAGCTGCTCTTACTACACTATCAACTCCAGTTATACCTAAAGGATTCCCTGATAAATCTATCTTAACAAGATTATTATTTCTAAAAGTTGAAGCTATATTAGATGCTCCTACATTAGTTATCAGGTTATTCGTCAATATTAGTTCTCTAAGTCCTTGATTCCTATCAAGTCCCCCACTCAAAAAGATTGCTGCCAAATCATCTATTTTTGCATTTACTAAACTTAAATATTCAAGCGTTGTATTATCTTCTAAATATTCTGCAATCCTTGTAGCTGTATCCTGGCTCATACTAATAGCTTCACTATCTAAATCCGCAACATCTAAATTAATTAGATTATTATTACCTTTTAAATACCTAACTATATTTGAGAGCTGTGCATTATCTGCCCCAATATCATTAATCTTTAATGTCTCTACACCATTACCAATTAATTGCTTTACATCTTCTATACTATTGCCTAAATCATTATCTGAAAAATCTAAATATGCTAATCTTTGGACATGAAACATCGTACTTAACCCCTTAAGATCATCATCTGTAAGGGTATTATATGATAAATCTAAGCCCTCTATCTTGTTTAATCCATGGGCTAATAATAAACTTTTTAATGATTTCTGATCATTTATACCTGTATTAGATAAATCAATAATTTGATCATCTGCAATAGAACCAGTTAATGTCATCTTAAACCAATCAGGCATAAAACGTATATTATCAGGCTCAGCAAAATTCATTATATCCAATAACTCATCACCAAAGCTTATACTGTACACTTTGGAACTATGTACTATATCAGCTTCAAGGAACTTATCTGTAGTCAAGAATAATTTACCAGGCTGATCTGCTCTTGCATTAAAGACTATGCCCATTATTGCTACTTTATTACCATCGGTAATTGATTTTATTGCAGCTCCTTTAGAATATCTCTCCGTTTGATCTTGTAGTAATTTCTCTACTACATGCTTTGCCTTATCATTTAAGAGTACTACTTGCTCTTCTGCGCTTTTACTCTTATCAGATGATCTTAAATAAATCGAATCATCATATTTTAACTCAAGTCCTACTGGTACATATTCTTTTGTGCCTTGCTCAGATGGACCTATAGCCTGCATTAACATATCTATCCTACCACCTGCTCCAGTCTGAAATTCCGTAAGTACTAATACTCTTCTCTCAGCGCCTTCAGATAGACTTGTATCACTATAATATTTAAATATACCCTCTAATAATCCTTGAAACTCTGATTCCCTACCGATTAATGATTTAATTGGGTATACTACCCCTCCTACCTTGCCCATTAGTTCTTTATACCAACTCTCTGCAATCACTAATCCTTCTTGTGCACTAATTGCTTGTTGCAGATGTTCTGATAAATTATCAGATACCTCTTCAGATACACGATATAACTGGCCTTTTGCTTCTATTGATGCTTGATTATATTCTGATATAGAACCATAAATCTTTAACAAGTGTATCTTACAATATTCTTCAAATGATTCTTTATACTTATCAATATTAAATTGAATATTTAATTGTACTATCTTTCTATTACCAATTAATTCGCTATCTAACCTAATATTCTTAACTACAACATCCCTATTAACATCTATTATATTCACTGAAATAACAGGTGCATCAGCACTACTTGTTGGGATAAATAATATGCTATTTACAGCATTACTACCATCTACTATCTTCTCGATCTTTGGCTTCTTTGAACGAGTACCATGATCATCAATCACTGTCGCAGTCGGTAGTATATAAGATTCCTTATCGTAGATAACAATATGCTTGTCATAATCTCTTAATACTAAAGACTCCCCTAATAGAAACCTACTCATATAATGTGCTGATGACTTCTCTCCTGTACCGGGAAATGTATTATAGGTCTTTTTTAAATATTGTTTTATTGTTTGTTGAATTACAATAAGATCATCTGGTGCTGGATTTTGATTTATAATTTCTTCTGTAACGAGCTGATTAATAATTTGCTGTACCACTGGAATTACTTCTTGATCACGTACTACAACCTTCATCTGCATAAAAGAGTCAGATGGACTATCTAAATTCATACCAACACATAGAATATTATCTGCAAGACTTAATATCCGCATATTATTTGGCTGAAACCCTTTTGTGTATTCTTCTACCTGTTTTAAAGCATCGTCAGCATTTGTACCAGCACCTGTACCAGCTTTAAACTCCATGATAATTGGTATTGACTTTGTCGTTCTATCAGAACCTCGTACTAAAAGCACCATATCCGCATAACCTGTGCCTGCAAATTGCTCTAAATACCCATGTACATTCTCTCTATACTTAAAATTATTAAAGATCCCTGCTACAAATCCATGTTCATCCGCTTCCCGTGCCTTATCTCCATATGGTAATCCCTGGTAATGATCATGAATAAGTTTTGTATACTTTAAGATAAAATCTAGTGACTCTATTGATTTTGCTTTTGCACACAAAGAAAGTTTTGATATCTGATCCTCAAGAGCAACATATTGCCCATCTTTATCTAAACACTGTTTAGTAATATCACGATATTGCTTTGTGCTGCTCGCACCCTCTTGGATATCTTTCTTCTCTACTGTAACATTGATGCTACCTGTTGATTTATTAATTTGAATTACACTAATCTCTAATTTCTTATTATCATCTTCTGTATATTCTCTACCTGTAATCGTTTTCCATTCATCTTTAGTAAAATCTATATCTTTATTCTTTTTTTGTTTTTTATTCTGATTATTTTCTTTAAATATAAATACATGAATCTTATCGTTTGTTTCTACTACTATTCTTAAATGATCAGCACTCTCAAAATTAAAATATAACTTCTGAATACCCAACTTACCGGCAAGTTGCGTATCTAATAAACTGGCAAATGATCCAAAAAAGAAATGTGTGAAGAAACCTATTTTACTAACAGAATGTAAATATGAGGGGGTTTGATTTATAAATGATTGGAATCTTGCTTGAAAGGAATATTCAATATCAGGTCTTGCTATATGAGAGCTAATATATTCTCCAAATAATAACTCCACTAACTCAAATTCTTGCGACTTTGCTTGCTTTGGTAACTTATTATTATCACTCATAATAGCCTCCCTGATATAAAGAATAAATTATTGTATTGAAACTTACTTATGCACTATCTAACTCCTGATTATCGATACTAGCACTATCTCCAAGTACTAGCATATCTTCTTGCTTATCTAATATATTAACACTTTCTTGTTCTGTTGCTACCAAATTCTTCATTACATCATCGTTAAATAAATGAGCTGATTTAAATATCTCATATGCCCACGATGTGGATTTCTTCAAATTCTCTACCTGCTCCATATTAAGTGAACTAACTATTTCTGATAATATATCTGAAGTCCTGCCTGCTTTAACTAGATGGCCTATCTTATCAGACGCAGGATCACCGTAACCTAATCTATGCATAAAAAATTGTTTATGCTCTTCAAACCCATCCATATTCCACATAGTCGATAGCATTTGATATCCGCAACCAATACACTGCACATCGTTTGGTACAGATAAGATGTTGTACAACACCCAATATATAGATGTAGAATAGTCATCGTGTATTATATCTACTGAGCTAAGACATTTAAATAACTTCTCAGCGCGATCAAACAAATAATTACTCGTTAATTCTGATAAACTGGAATAATGTTTATTTTTTGCAAAATCTTTTTCTAGCAGCTCATGATATTTACTCTCATCTAAGTGATCCATAGCAAAAGTAACCATGTCGGAGTTTGCCCTTCCTACAAAAAAATCATTATATGTTGCTGTATATATTAACAAATCATCTTTTTCTTCTCCTGATAATACTGGTACTAATTTATCCCAAAAATACTCTAATGCTTCTGCATGTTTTCCTCTTACCGCACTCTCAAATCCATGTAAATCATTATTATCACCGGTAAGCTGTAATTTGGCTTTAAATTTATCCATGTAACCAGTTATATAATGCGTCCAATATGTTACTAATGGTCCATGCCCAGCATATGTACTATCTAACTGCCTTACTATTGGTTTCTCACGAACAAAATTTGATTGCGCCTCAGCCCATAACTCTCTTATCTCATCCTCAAAACAACACCAGCATGCTACTTTATATTTTTGCATATTATTAAATGGGTTATCTTCTCCACTAGGCGTTGTCGCGGCTAATAACTTCCGACCTACTTCATACCTATCTAATTTAACCCCCTCTAAACTATCTACTGCATACCAACAATCTTCATCACTGATAATTTGTTTTACAAAGTTAAGAGTACGCGATAAACTAAATCTTAATAATTTCCCACCATATAAATGTGTCCATTGCTTAATCTGCAATTGCTTTGATACTTTATGTGGGTCATCCTCTGCAATAGAAGATATTAATCCTTGCTCTATCTGATTATAATCCATAATTACCTTGATTATCTTTTTGAATTATTTTCAACTTAACTAACTAAAATCCGCATGCAAATAATAAATATTACTACACTCGCCATATAAAAGCTTAACATTATTATTTACAAAGCACAACAATCACCTAGCAGCTTGATGTGGCTATAGTTTTCCGGACAGTTAATAATAGACGATATTAACAGAAAGGATAAAAATGACAGATATAAAACCAAAGGTATATCCAGCTGAATTTAAAGAATCAGCGATTAAA
>DYDT01000021.1 GCA_020404485.1 Rickettsia endosymbiont of Diachasma alloeum
AGTCATCCTATAAAATAAGTCCTCTTTACTTATTTTATACAGAGCGACTATGACTATTTCAAACTAAAGTTTCTCCACCTGAAGGTGGAGGTTTGAACCATCAGCTGGATAATCAAAATTTACGTGACCACATGAACGAAGCAGAGTTAATTTTTTCAGCTCTTGCAGAATTATCAACTCGTCAAGTAGCAGAAACTAATAACGCAATAGGCATGGAAGAAAACAAGGTTGCAAGCAAAATAGGTGGAGGTATAGCTAAAAAAGCTAGAATTTCTTTAGAAAGTAAAACCGGTAAGAAAGTAATTTCAACAGAAAATTACTTATCATCTGGAAGTAAAAAAGTTAAAAATTTATCCCCATAGAATAAACCGCAATATAGTGCAGACTACTGAATCAATGACTCGAATTCTTTAACTACCGCTTGGTAGAGCTTACGTTTGAATGGGATAATGATTGATAGTAATTCGTCAAGTGATGCCCAACGCCACTCGTCAAATTCTGGGTTAAGAGTATTTATGTTAATATCTTCATTAGTGCCGGTGAATCTAATTAAGAACCAACGCTGTTTTTGCCCACGAAAATTACCATTCCATAATTTAGGAATTAAAAAACTTGGCACATCATAACTATACCAGCATTTACTTTCGGCAATTATATAGCCCTTGCTACTTCCTATTTCTTCTAGCATTTCACGCATAGCTGCAATACTTGGAGTTTCGCCAGGTACTATTCCACCTTGAGGCATTTGCCATGCAGAGATTTTAGTATCTATTCGCTTACCAACAAATATTTTATTATCGGCGTTTAATATCATCATACCAACACCTGGTCTATAAGGTAATACAAGATGTTTTTTATAAGTTTTATTCATAATTATAGTTTTACAACTTTATTTTTACCAGTTGTTTTAGCTTCATACATAGCTTTGTCTGAGCGTTCAATAAAATCTTCAATTGATTCACCTTTTTTATATTCTGTGACCCCTATAGATACGGTCTTTTTTAAAGGTTCTTCTTGTTCGTCTATTTGAAAGTTCATGCTTTCTATTTTGACTCTAACTCGCTCTGCTGTATATATTGCTTGGTCAATATTTATATCATTTAAAAGTATAGTAAATTCTTCACCACCAAATCTTGCTATTAAATCAGTTACTCTAAAGGTATTTTTTAAAATACGAGAAGTGGTTATTAAAACTTTATCTCCTGCTTGGTGTCCATAAGTATCATTTACATGCTTAAAATTATCGATATCGCACATAAGCAAATATAATTTTATGTCCTCTTTATTAGCCTTTTCGACCATCTGCTTAATGTGTACATCAAAATAACGGCGATTAAATAAACCTGTTAATCCGTCTTTAGCTGCTAAATTTACGCTTTGTTCTAAATCATTACGTAAATTATCTTGATATTGCTTACGTCTTAATTGTGTTTTAATTCTTGCAGCTAACTCACTTTCATCAATAGGATAAACAAAATAATCATTAATGCCAAGTTCAAATCCTTTCATAACTAATTGCATTTGATTTTCGTTTCCATTTTCATCTTCATAAATTTGTAAAATTAATATTACTCCACTTATTTCCGGGTTGCCTCTTAAAATAGCTCCTACTCTTAAAGGATCTTCATTTTCAAGGGTACTACTAATTACTATGAGATCAGGTTTATATTCATTTATAGTATCTGTCTCTTCGGAATTACTTATTACTTTCACGTTCGATGTAATTTTAAGCAACATTTGTTTTATGTTCTTAGCTTGTACTACATCATCGTTAATTAGCAATATTTTTTTATCTGCAAAATTATCATGTATTTCAATATTAACACCACCAAGTAATACATTAGTACTATTACGAACTTTTAACTCATCAATTAAGCTCTTCATTCTTGATAATGATTTAATTCTTATAAAAAGAGCATTATCATTAATTGGCTTTGTCAAAAACTCATCTGCACCAGCCTCTAACCCTTTGATACGGTCATCCACATCAGAAAGAGCAGTTACCATTACTACCGGAATATGGGTAGTTTCAGGATCAGATATAATTTTTTTGCATACTTCAAATCCATCCATCTCAGGCATCATAACATCAAGTAGTACTATATCTACTTTTTCTTTCTTTAAAATATTTAATGCTTCTTTGCCGCTATTTGCTTTAAAAACAGTATAATACTCATTTAAAAGCTTTGCTTCTAGTAATTTAATATTCGTTTCTATATCGTCTACTATTAATATGTTTGCACTCATAAGATTAAATTCTTGTTTTTAAAGGAAATAATTTGTATATTTATATTTTTTTAAAGTAGGTTTAAGTGTAATAATATATGAAAATTTCAGCAAATTCAATTAGAACAGGTAATATATTAGTTTATAATAACGATTTATGGGTCGTAAGCAAACAACCTGAGCATACTCAGCCTGGAAAGGGCGGTGCTTATGTACAAGTTGAGATGAAAAATCTAAAAACTGGCACAAAGCGTAACGAAAGATTCAGTTCTTCAGATCACTTAGAAAAAGCTGAACTTGAACAAAAAGACTATCAATTTTTATATTTTGAAGACAATAATATAGTATTGATGGATAATCAGACTTTTGAGCAGATAAGTGTAAGCAAAGAAATTTTAGATGAGAAGTTACCTTTCTTAACTGAAAATATGAATGTTAAAGTTGAATTTTATAATGAAAAACCTTTAAGTATTGAACTTCCTACAACAGTTATACTAGAAATTATTGAAACTGATCCGGTAATAAAAGGAGCAACTGCTACCGCTTCATACAAACCAGCTACCCTTGCAAATGGTGTTAAGGTAAAAGTACCTCAATATCTAGCAATAGGCGAAAAAATTGTTGTTAAGACTGAGGATTTAACCTATGTTGAAAGGGCTAAAAACTAAATGCAGCCTATAACTAATTTATTAATCAATTCACTGCGTAAAGCAGTTAAGTTTGTGCATAGAGATTTTTTAGAGCTTGAAATGCTTCAGCAAAATCCTATTAGAAATGAAGAATTTTGTAAGCGATCTTATTTAAGACTAAAAACTTTGTTATGTGAAGAATTACAAAAACATACGAAATATTTATTTTTTCCTGAAGATCAGTTTGATCCAAATAATAATTATGAAACTGTTGTTTTATTGAATCCTATAGATAGTCCAAATAACTTTTCTAGAAGTCTCCCTTTTTTTGCTGTATCGATAACTTGTCTGAAGCAAAATCAAGATGGTCTAACACCTGTTTCTACTATTATATATTTCCCAATTCTTAATGAGATTTATTATGCTGAAAAGGGTAGAGGAGCTTGGGTAGAAAAAAATGATTTAGGATCTAATCATAAAGGTTTAAGGTTAAGAGTTTCTGATCACGCTAATTTGGAAAGTTGTCTAACAATTATTGAAGACTTAAAAAACAATAACTTTCAAGAAACTAATAACAGTAGAACTTTTGGTTCTCCTTGTTATGCAGCAATGCTTTTAGTATCAGGTAAAGCTGACTTAATATATTTACCATTATTAAATTTTACATTATATTATTCTTTTGATCTTTTTATTAAAGAAGCAGGTGGCATAGTTGTAGATTCTAGTGATAAATTTATATACTCAAATCGTTGCATTACTAGAGAATTAAAAAAATCTTAAGCAAAACTTTATTTTAAATTTGCATTTTTAGCATTAAGATATAATAATTAAGCATGTTAATTATGTCTGTAATCGTATTATGAAAAAATTCAACATTAAAGCTAACTTTGGAGGACAAGAGGCTGATTTTGCTATTTATGTAGGTACCCCACAAGATGGACATCATCCATTGCAGTTCCAAGCAAAATGGTTATCAGATGAGCGAGGCGGTACTATTCCTGATGCTGTTATGGACGCAGTAAAACAGTTATATGATCTTTCGAAAAAAAATAATGTATCGTTTGAAGATTTGTGTGTTTATGCTCTTGGTACTGCCCAAGAATCTCAAACTACAAGTAATGATGAAGATGAAAATGATGATGAAGATAATAAAGCAGAACAAGCATAAATTATCAGCTTATGGATGCATCATCCTGTGGTGGTGGTGTTGTGTGAATCAAAAACTACTTTCGGTGTTGTGCCGTGGCTTGATCACGGCATCTAGAAAATAATAAAAAATGCTATAAATTAGTATTCGCGTAGGTACAATTACTTTGTAATTTTCCTGTAATAACGAAAAACCGATCCACGTACGCTATCAACATCAAAAAAAATATAATAACTATAGAGATTAAAATGAAACAATATAACGACTTATTTAAAATTATTCACCGCGAAGGTTACATATTTATTGCTAGTTTTGCATTAGTAAGCTTCTTACTTGCTTCTTTTAACGAGAAGCTTGGTTGTATGGGATTTATTGCTACTGCTTGGTGTATTTATTTTTTCCGTAATCCCGATCGTTTCGTACCGATAGGTAATGATTTGGTAATAAGCCCTGCAGATGGGATAATTCAAGAAATTAAAGAAGCTTTACCGCCAGCAGAGTTAGGGCTTGGTAATGTTGAAATGATTAGAGTTAGTATTTTCCTAAACATCTTTAACGTGCATGTGAATAGAATTCCGTCAAATGGTAAAATTGTAGCATTACATTATAATCCTGGAAAGTTCTTTAATGCTTCTCTTGATAAAGCAAGTGTTTATAACGAACGTCAATCTGTATTAATGGAAACAGAGCAGGGGCAGAAAATTGCTTTTGTTCAAATTGCAGGATTAATAGCAAGACGTATAGTTTGTGATTTAGAAGAAAGTAATGAAGTTAAAGCAGGCGAGCGATATGGTATAATTCGTTTCGGTAGTAGAGTTGATGTGTATCTACCTTTAAAAACAGCTTTATTAGTAAGTAAAGGGCAAACTGCTATTGGTGGTGAAACTATTATTGCAGATTTCGGACGCAAAAAGACAGCTGAATTACAGTTTGAAAGAAAGTAGAAATAACCGTCATTGCGAGGAGTAGCAAAGCCACGACGTGGCAATCTAATGAAGCAATGTATAACTCCTGAGATTGCCGCACTCGCTACGCTCGCTCGCAATGACATTATAATATAATAAAACCATATTCTTGAGTATCCGCATTGTTAAAAATTCGTAAGACTATAATATCTAAACCTGTACCTATAATAAAATTAATACCAAACTTTGTGACTTTGCTTGGCTTAGTAACTGGGATGAGTTCAGTAAAATTTGCATTAGATAGTAAATGGGAAATTGCGGTATATTGCATTATAGTAGCAGCAATTATTGATGGCATTGATGGAAGAATTGCAAGGATGCTAAATGCTACTAGCCCTTTTGGTGCAGAACTTGATTCGTTATGTGATTTTGCTAATTTTGGTATAGCACCTGCATATTTAATATATTTATGGTCTTTTCAGCAATATGAGTATAAAGTATTTTCTTCAGCAGTGATGTTACTATTCATAGTATGTATGGCTCTGCGTCTTGCTAGGTTTAATGTGGGTATTTATCAGCCAAAACAAGATAAAAAACCTGAGCATTTCTTTACAGGTGTACCTGCCCCTTGCGGTGCTTTACTTGCCTTAGTTCCTGTAATGATAGATTTTGAAATCGGTACATTATTAAATATAAATGTTCGTATTCATACTATAACAATTAACATCTATTTAGCTATTATAGCTTTTCTGCTTGCTAGCAGACTTCCTACGATTTCGACAAAAAATTTAAGTATTACCCCTGAATATTTATCGTTTGCAATGATTTTATTTGCTGTTGTTATTATAAATCTTATAATATATCCATGGTATGCACTGCCATTTATTGCAGTTATATATATTCTTTCTATCCCGTTTTGTTATTTCTTAAAACATAAATTTAATAACAATTAATTATGCTTGATGTATTAAAACAAAATATTCAAAAATATAAAAATCACCCATTTGCTAAATATATCCTCGTTATAGCCCTTATAGTAATAACTTATTTAGGTTATAAAATTTATGTTTGGGTAAATACAGAATCAACAGATAATGCTTATATTGATGCTGATATTTCAGATGTTAGTGCTGAAATTAATGGAGTTTTAACTAGTTTATTAGTGACTAATAACACAAAAGTTAGTAAAGGTGATCTAATCGGTGAAATCGATGATAGGGACTATAAATCCAAGCTTGCAGCACTTGAGGCATCTATTGGAGCTTCAGAAAAAAATATAGAGATTATTGATCAAAAAATATCAATAGGGCAGGTTAACTTAGAGCAATCAAATGAAAAACTAAAACTTGCTACCACAAGTTTTAATATTGTTTCAACTGATTTTACTAGAGTACAAGAGTTAAATAAGGCAAAATTTGCCAGTATTAAAGCATTGGATGATTCTAAAAATGCTTATCAAAAAGCAAAAACTGATTACAAACAAGCTCAGTTAGATATAGATATCTCTAGGCAAAACTTACAGCTCCTTGGGCTTGAAAAAGCTGCAGAACAAGAAAAACTAAAAGAATTAGAAGCAAATAAAAAAATTACCTTACGAAGTTTGCAGAACACTAAGCTTATTGCTGCGGTATCTGGTGTATTTGGTAATAGTAGTTTAGAAGTAGGAAATTATATAACGCCTGGTAGAGCCTTATTTTCCATAGTACAAGATAATTCAATGTACATTCAGGCTAATTTTAAGGAAACACAAATTAAGAAATTTCAGCCAGGCATGAAAGTGAAAATCCAATTTGATGCTATTCCTAAAAAAACATTTTATGGAAAAATCCGTAATATTTCCCCTGCTACCGGTTCTAAATTTACCTTAATCCCCCCTGATAACGCTACCGGTAATTTTACTAAAATAGTGCAGCGTGTACCTGTTTTAATAGATTTTGATGCACCTGTTGCCAATCTTATCCCAGGCATGTCAGTAATCGTATCTATCAGAACTGATCAAAAGATATGATTTTGAGTATTTTTCACTACTAAAAGTAATAGCTCAAGTTTCAGAGGAGATGAATATTAGGATAGTAAATGGGGTGATATCATCTGATCATTTTAATAAAAATAAAGTATTAAAAATACAGATAAAACAAATGGAAGGTCACAATGCACTTAAATCAAAAATCGTATAACTTCGTATAATGTATGCTATACGAAGTTATTACGATCTTCATCTTGCACTGCAAGTAATAATTGATCATTTGGCATACATTCAAATGTACTTTCGATATTATTCTTATCTA
>DYDT01000022.1 GCA_020404485.1 Rickettsia endosymbiont of Diachasma alloeum
AATTGAACATTGCTGGGCTAATTTAAAAAATTACTTAAGAAAAATCATTAAGCAGTTTAAGGATCTCAGATGTGCTATAACTACAGCTATATCTAAAACCTTTCCGTGTTAGCTATATACGAAGGTCAATTTCAAAAAGAGCACTTGTAGGACGAGGTAACCAATTTTTGAAATTCTACCTAAGCATAAGGGTTTTTAGTTTTTATGTAGATGAATCTAATAGGAACACCAGGCATATCGAAAGCTTCACGCATATTATTTACTAAATATCTTGTGTAACTATCGGTAATTTTTTCTGGATTATTGGAAAATAATTTGAATGTAGGCGGTCTAGTTTTTGTTTGCGTCATATATTTTACACGCACTCGCTTACCGCCTTTTTGTAAAGGCAATTGATGTGCTTCGGTAGTAAAATTAAGCCACTCATTTAATTTGCTGGTAGTGATTTTTTTATTCCAAGTTTTATAAATCTTAATACAGCTATCCAGTACATCGGCTATATTTTGTTTATTTTTTGCTGAGATAAATAAGGCAGGAACGCCTTTAATCTGCGGCAGGTGATTATTTATCTGATAATAAAACTCTTCTTTAAATGCTTCTTTCTCCGATTCTTTAACTAAATCCCATTTATTGACCACTATAACAATACTTCGCCCTTCGTTTGCTACATGGCTTGCAATGTTTAAATCTTGCTGTTTCAAAGGCGATAAAGCATCAATCATTAAAATTACCGTATTGGCAAATTTAATACTATTAATAGCATCCGATGCTGATAATTTTTCTAAAGATTCTGTAATAGTGGCTTTTTTACGAAGCCCTGCCGTATCAATCAATTTGATATGACTACCTTTATATTGCCAATCAATTTCAATTGATTCACGAGTAATTCCTGCTTCCGGTCCGGTTAGTAACCTTTCATCATTAATTAAAGCATTTATAAAAGTAGATTTTCCGGCGTTAGGTCTACCGCTTACTACTATTTGTAGACAATCCCCTTTAATTGGGTCATGTATTTCTGCTTCTTCTGAATTTTCTTCGGGTAGTTTGGCAATAATTTCATCATATAAATCAATCATTCCTGTGCCATGTTCGGCAGAGATAGCAACCATACTATCAAAGCCAAGCTTGTAATATTCCTTATCAAAATCAAAAGCCTTTTCGCATTTATTAATTACTAATACCGCCGGCTTATTATATTTTCTAACAAAATCGCTAAGTAATTTATCATCAGGCAATATTCCGCTTCTACCATCCACCATAAAACAAATTAAATCTGCTTCATTTATCGCTTTAGTAGTTTGCTCCATTAGTCTTTTACCAAAGCTATCAGGATTTTCTTCAAGCCCTGGCGTGTCAATAAGCGAAAACTCAAACGAACCGATTCTACCATCCGTATATTTCCTATCTCTAGTAACACCTGGCAGATCATGAACAATAGCTTTTTTACGTATGCTTAAACGATTAAAGAGCATTGATTTACCAACATTTGGACGTCCTACTAAGGCAATAATCTTTTTAGTCATTATATTTAATGTAATATTATAGCTACTAAAACAAGTAATGCACCAATAAAGCCTACTATATTTGCAATTATGATAGGAGTATTTTTTATTAAAATGCCGTATAGTATAACCAACTACTTAAAGCAACAGCACTTATAGTAAAAGCAGGAAGTGATACAGATGCCGCTGATTTACAGGTAAAAATTTTATGAGCTTGTACGTAAAACATAAAATTACCAACTGTACCAACTACAGTCATGTATTTTTCATAAAATTTCATGAATTTTGGTGACATAATACACTCAACAATTTAAGAACAATTATACGAAGATCAACTTCAAAAAGAGCAAGGAGTCTAAAGCCCTCGGAGCGAAGCGTACATTTAGTACGTGAGCATCGGAGAACTTATAAGACGACGTAGCCAATTTTTGAAGTTCATCGAGTAGACGGTAACATTATTTTTATATATGCTTTCTTGTGCATATCTTCAAAAAATTTCTGAGCTTTTTGAGAAATCTTTTTATTGGTTAGAAAATTTACCACATAATTATTTTCATCTTCGCTAATATTTAAGATTTTCTTAGTACATACCTGTACTATCTCAAACTCATTATATTTTTCAAAAACATTACTTGCTTGATTAGGACTCAAATCTTTTACTATAGTTTGCTTGGTTTCTTCTATTTTACTAAGCTTATCAGTAACCACTGTCATTGTTGCGAAATTATCATAAAGAGATTTTTTAACATCTGAACAGTTCTTTAACTTACTTTTTAAATTATTCATCTGTGTAAAAGTTTTATCACTTTTATCTTTAGAGGTAAAAATCTGCATTGAAACTTCTACTTCTTTTTGATCGCTAGATAAAATTGCTACATCTATTTCTTTATTACTTACTTGTACTGACCTTGATAAACCTGATAAAACATTCATCTTAATTAGTTCAGATTTAATTTGGGCAATAAAGCTATTAGGATTAACTGATCTACTTTTTAAATATTGAAGAAGAGAACCATGAGGCATTTTGTTACGATCTTCAATAGATTTTATAGCATTATCTATTTCTTCTTGTGAAATTTCTTTATCACCATAGTATTGGAAAAGTAAAGATTCATCAATCAAGCTTTTTATAGCTATATCACTTAACTGCTTATCCTGAGCAGGCGTTACCTCCTCAACATTATTTAATGCCATGATCATTTTTTTTCTAGCACGAAACTCATTAAGAGTAATCGGTTCATTATTTACGAGTGCCACTATATTTGATGTGTCAGCAACCGCACTACATGTAAAAAAAACAGTAATTATTAGTAATAATTTTGTCATATTTAACTCTGTAATATTAATACAATTTAGTAGACGAAGTTTTATTTGGAAAAGAGGAATCGGTCTTGAAGCTGATAACCGGAGCGTACATATAGTACGTGAGGATTATCAGCAAAAGACTTTGTCGCCAATTTTTCAAATAAAACGAGTATACTACATATTCAGGACTCTTAAACCAACAGAAATAGTAAGCAAGGATTTAGTTTTTTTAATTCCTCTACTTTCATCGGATACATAATCAGAATAAATCTTAGTTGCGATTCTAACACAATCTTTAGCATATGTCACTCTAATAGTTCTAGTCAATAAATCTGCTGAACCTTTTGAAAGATCAATACGTCCACCAATTCCAATAGACCAATTATCTGTCAATTGGTAATTGACATTTCCGTAAAATTGTCTTGCTCGATTATTTGAAAGCTGCATCGCTTCTGCTCTATAATACTTTTTAAGATTTGTAAGCTGAATAAGACTACCAGTCAAACTTATCCTACCATAATATAAATTAGCTCCTACCTCATCACGTATAGGCTTAAAATATCTATTTTTTCGAAAATCATAAAATAATTCTAAATTATCATAAATATTTCCTGAAATTTTACCAACATTTTCAGTATTACTGGCTTTCTGATATACACTATATCTAGTATTAAGAGACTGACCTAAAAACAATCTTAAATAATTTTGTTCTTTAGCAAAACTAGCGTTTAAACCATAATTTAATCTATTACCGAAATCATGGCAATCAATACCACTATAACGATTGGATAAGAAAAGATTTTTTCCTGATAGCTCATATTTCATAGGGTCAATTATAACAAACTTCATATCTTTACTGGTTAATTTACGCCCTATAGTAAAAGAAACTATCGGCTCAATAAGTACATTTATTGTTTTTGTTATAGCACCTGCGAATGGATAACGCCATAAAGTTTGAAATTCTGGTATATTACGTTGAAGCGTCTTAGCTGCTCTTGTTCTCTCAAAATAAGCCTGTTTTGCTATATAAAAATCTCCTCTATCTCGAGCAACAAACTCAAAAATTTGTCCCGAAGAAGTTATAAGATTATGAATATAGGATAATTGTAAAGAAGTTCTAGTAAGCTGCTTTCCTATCCTTTCTTTATACATTAAAGTGTTATTTTCGATAACGATATGCCTACTTTCGTCATCATTTAAACTTATTACATTTTTTGTAGTGATTTTTGGTACTACTAGTGGATAGTTAGATCTGCTATCATTACTACCTAACCCTTGCGAAGTTAAAGCTTCTATCTGAAAATAATCCGCCTTGTGAATCTTATTTAAAAATACCCTAGAAGTTAGGTATGAAGCATAGTTATTATAATAATTTTTTAAATAAGCTTTATCAGACGTACGCTCTGCTTTAAAACCATAATTATAAACTTTATCACTACTATAAAAATTACCATTTACAATATAATGATAGGAAGAGATTTTTTTATCCTTTATTTTATCTCCGTTTTTTTCCAAAAGGTAAGGTAGTCTACCATAACTACCATCAAAACTTATATTATCGGTATTATTTGGTCTATAACGCCCTTCTAGCTCGAAAATTGGGTCTTTATTAAAAACTCTTGGAGTTAATGTAAAATCCATGTTAGGCTTTGCCCGTAAATATATCGGCACTCCAAATCTTCCATTCTTCACATCTGGCACTAGTAGCCCTGAGGAAGCAGGAGCTGACGGAGTTGGATGAAAAAAATATGGTAAGTAAAAAACTGGTATACAATATACCTCGAAAAATACATTCTTATAAACTATTTTATGCTCTGCAGAATGAATATCAGTATTTTTAGCAGAAATCTGCCAGAGAGGATTTCCACTACAAATAACTTCGCAGGGAGTAAACTTGGCATAATGAAGACGTATATTATTTTCATCTATTCTTTCAGCAAGCTTAGCAACTAAAAGACTATTATTATTAAAAAGCATAATAAATTTAGACACTACACCTTGCTTAAATTCATTTTTTAAGATTGCTTTATCACCTAATGTAATTCTATTGTCTTTATCTTTAACTCTTACATTACCCTCTACCCACAAAATATCATTATTTATATCATAAAGTAAATTATCTGCTGTTAATAAATGCTCATCCGTAAGAATTTTTAAATTACCTTTAGCATATATTAACCCCTCATTTTCATTATATTCTACAAAATCAGCAATTAAATTATTAATTTTAACGCCGCTGCTTTTTGTTAAGCTACTCGCAAAACTAAAAAAAGGAGATATTACGATAATAAATAGAAATATTACCCGTAGCATTTATCATTAACCAAATATTTAAATAGTAGGAAATAATAGCAAGCTATTATTAATATAGCAAATAATAAAAATTTTGCTTGCTCTTTTCATTATTGGAGGGTTATTCTATTGGGATAATAAACGTCATTGCGAGGAGCGAAGCTTTGCTGCAATCTTGTATAAACCTCCCGAGATTGCTTCGTCGAAACTTGCAGTTTCTTCTCGCAATGACGGGTGGCACCCACCTTTAGCCAAAAACCAAATATTAATAAAATGCTAGATAATTTTACTTCCAGTCAAACTACTAAAGAATTTTCCGTTAGTGAGCTTTCTAACAAAATTAAAGAATTATTAGAAAATAATTTTGGTTATATTAAAGTAAAAGGCGAGATTTCTGGCTTAAAAATAGCAAGCTCAGGGCATGCTTACTTTAATCTAAAAGAAAATATTGCTATTTTAGCTTGTACTTGTTGGCGTCCTATTCTTGCTAAAATTAAGTTTCCGTTAAATGACGGGATGGAAGTAGTAATTAGTGGCAAGCTTTCGAGTTATGCAGGCAATTCACGTTATCAGCTATCAGTCGAGAATTTACAGCCCGCAGGACTCGGAGCTATGATACAAATTCTAAACGAACGTAAAGCACGTTTAGAAAAAGAGGGATTATTTAATAAAATACGTAAACCTATACCATTTTTACCTAATAAAATAGGCGTTATAACTTCAATAACTGGTGCTGTTATACAGGATATAATTCACCGAATCCGTGAACGTTTTCCAACTCATGTAATAATATGGCCCGTTAGTGTACAAGGCGAAAATTCCGGTAATGAGATTGCTGAAGCCATAGATGGTTTTAACAAGCTAGAAGAAACAAATAAGCCAGATGTTATAATAGTTGCAAGAGGCGGTGGTTCTATCGAAGATCTTTGGTCGTTTAATGATGAAGTACTAGTGCGTGCTACTTACAACTCCAAAATTCCTATTATCTCAGCTGTAGGTCATGAGGTGGATTATACTTTAATAGATTTAGCAGCTGATAAAAGAGCCCCTACCCCAACTGCTGCCGCTGAATTTGCTGTACCTGTGCGGTCTATTTTAAATAGCACCCTGCAATCTTATGAAAAAGTATTAGTAACTAATACCAAACAATTAGTTCAAAATCATGAACAAGCTATTACAAATTACGACAAAATAAATAGGTATCTTGCCCATTATATAAATCATAAACAACAATTACTAGATGAAACGGGATTTAACCTATTAGACTCCTTACCATGCCTAATTAGTCTAAAAGAAACAAAGCTTAAATCATTTTCAAAAGAAAGAATCTATCCTCATAAAATCATTACTTATAAGACACTCGAATTAACACATAAAGCCGCTTATATCATAAAATCGGCAAATAATACTTGGAAAAATTTTGAGTATAAATTAGAATTAAATAGTCTGTTACTATTAAGCTTAGACTATCATAATGTACTAAAACGTGGCTTTGCTATAGTTAAAGGGGAATCAGGTAATTTTGTATCTTCTAAAACCACTACTGAAAAGGTTTTAAATATACAATTTTTTGATGGGAATATTAAAGCAGTTCGTGATTAATTTTATTTTAAGGTGTGTGAAGAAATGAAAATTTTCAAACTTTTTATTTTTATACTAATTATTTTAAAAAGTTTTTATTCCTTAAGCAATTCAATATCTAAACAAGAAGCAGCTTTAGAATGCGAGAACTTACCTGATAAAAAACTTTAACCACTGCTTGGTATATAAATGAGCCTTACCAATACTGGATGGTTACTTCAAACGGTACTGCTAATGTTTCTGGTATGGATATTGAATTAATTAATGCTCTTGCCGCAAAAATAGGAATTAATATCGAGTACCACCAAGATAATTGGTATCAAGATCACTTAGATATTCAAAGCGGTAATGCTGACATGACTGCAGGAGCTACTTATACTGATGCGAGAAGCAATTACGCTTATTTTTTGAAGCCATATAGTATGGAAGAGTTCTTTTTATTTATCATTGAGCCATTAGCTAAAAAACTAAATTTTCAAAATAGCGATGAATTAATGGCACAAATACGCTTATTTAATCTTCAGCTTGGAATAGTAAAAGGTACGATATACGGGGAACAAAAATTCATAAATTTTTTATTTGACTATAAAAACCAAGATATAATTAAAATATATCAAAATAATATAGAACTAATAAATGGGATGGTAAAAAAAGAGATTGATGGTTTTATTAGTGATAAGATAGTCGGTTCAGTTAATATTTTAAGCAAACCTACAGATAGAAAAATAGTAGAAGTTCCTTTAAATATTAAAACCCCGTTACATTTTATGTTCAGTAAAAAAACCGTATCTTTAAATGTAGTTGAACAATTTAATTTTGCTATAGATGATTTTCTCGCAAGTAACGAATACAAAAAAATTGTTAAAACTTACATTTATCATATTTTACTGCCAAAATCTATCGACTCACATTGGTGTCATATAATAGGATTACTTGGCAGCCTTGCTTTTTCTGGGATTATTATAGGTATAAAAAATAATAGCACCGTATTTGGTACATTTTTATTGGCAATATTGCCAGCTGTTAGCAGCTGTATAATGCTTGATTTAATAATAAATCACGATACAGGACATTTAAATCTATATTTTACCCCATCTTATTTTTACTATATATTTACAGTGGTGCTACTTGGTTTTATCGCTGTTAAATTATTTAGTTACTATAATATAGCTAACACGGAAAGGTTTTAGATATAGCTGTAGTTATAGCACATCTGAGATCCTTAAACTGCTTAATGATAGAGTATTACCATGGTATGAGAGTCAACAAATATCGTATAACTTCGTATAATGTATGCTATACGAAGTTATTACGGTTACT